>JAZUKE010000036.1:0-66434 GCA_045643125.1 Eubacteriales bacterium | reverse complement strand
GAAGGAGTCGCTCAAAAACTTGTTTTTTCACAAATCCCTAAGTGAACTACCCCAAGGGCACTTTTTTGTTTTAGGAGTAAGTCGCTGACGCGAAATGATATGTTGCCTATCGGCAACGTGATATACGCCTTGCGGCGTATGATATATCGCCCTGCGATATGATATGTGCTTCGCACATTGAGGTTATTATTTTCGCACACGGTGCGAAAATAAATTCCTTGATTTGGAATTTGTAATTTGAAATTTGAAATTTGACATTATATGAAGCCTTGCTTTTTCACTCGCAGGAGCATTTGACGCCTTTGCGCGCCGAAGCGCAGACGGTGCATTTGCAGCCGAACACGGTGTCCACCGTTTCGTGTACGGTGTTGGCGTACCTTGTGTCGGCAAGCGTGTAGTAAACCTCTTTCCCGTCACGGCGCGACGACAGAAGCCCCGACGATTTGAGCAGCTTCAGATGATGCGCCACCGCGGGCGGCGACATATCCATCACGGAAGCAATGCTGTTCACGCATTGTTCGCTGTGGCAGAGAAGATATAAAATTTTGAGCCGTGTCGGATCGCTTATCAGCTTGAACGTTTCCGCGATCAGCGTCGCTGTCGCGTCATCGGGAAGTTTTATGGTATTTTCGTTCATATTTGCTATTTCCTTATTACTCATTTGAATATAGTATACCATAATAAAATAATTTGTCAAGTTTTGAAAAAAACTATTGACACGGAGAAATCACGATGATATAATATCTCGAACAATTAAACAGACGTTTAATTGACGAAAGGACAACAACAAAAAATGCAAAGAATTTATATGGATAACGCCGCAACTACTTCGATATACCCCGAAGTTATTGACAAAATGGCGGCTTTGATGAAAGAAACGTACGGCAACCCGTCGTCGCTCCACGAGGAAGGCGTAAAAGCGTCTTTCGTGCTTGACGACGCAAGAAATATTATGGCTTCTTCTCTCGGATGCGAAGCGAAAGAGATCTTCTTTACGTCCGGCGGCAGCGAATCCGACAACTGGGCCATCCTCGGCACTCTCGGACTTCTTGCGAGAAAGGGCAAAAAACACGTCATCACCACGAATATAGAGCATCACGCAATACTGCACACCCTTGCCAACAACGGCATCGACGCGACCTACGTTCCCGTTGACAAGGACGGCTACGTTCACCCCGAAGATATCGAAAAAGCAATCCGCGAAGATACGGCGCTCGTTTCGGTTATGTTCGCAAACAACGAAATAGGAACGATACAGCCGATAAAAGAAATTGCCGGAATATGCAAAAAACACAAGGTCTATTTCCACACAGACGCGGTGCAGGCTGTCGGACACATCGCCATCAACGTAAAGGAACTCGGCGTTGATATGCTCTCGCTTTCGGGTCACAAATTCCACGGGCCCAAAGGAGTCGGCGCGCTTTATATCAGAAAGGGCATCGTCCTTCCCAACCTCATCAACGGCGGCGGACAGGAAAAAGGCAAGCGTGCAGGCACCGAAAACTTCGTTTCTTACTACGGAATGGCGCTCGCTCTTCAGAAATCGCTTGAAAACCTTGACGAAACCAATGCAAAACTCATTTATCTGCGCGACAAACTGATAAACGGAATAAGCAAGATCGAAAGAACGCGCATCAACGGCGGCAGAGAAAAAAGGCTTGCCGGCAACGTGAGCGCCTGCTTCGAGGGAATAGAGGGCGAATCGCTGCTGCTGTCCCTTGACTTTGCGGGGATCGCCGCTTCATCAGGCTCCGCCTGCACGTCCGGTTCACTCGATCCCAGCCATGTACTTCTTGCACTCGGGCTCCCGCACGAGATCGCTCACGGCTCGCTCCGTCTTTCGCTTTCCGAATACACGACAGAAGAAGAAGTCGACTATGTTCTCGGTGTTATTCCGGATGTTGTGAAAAGGCTCCGCGATATGTCTCCGGTATGGGAAAGAATTATAAACGAAAATAAGTAATTTTGAAAGGATATACAATATGGCATACAGCGAAAAAGTAATGGATCATTTCCGCAATCCGAGAAACGTCGGCAAGATCGACGACGCCGACGGCATCGGCGAAGTCGGCAACGCAAAATGCGGAGATATAATGAAAATATATATCAAGGTGAATGACGACATAATCACCGACGTCAAGTTCAACACTTTCGGCTGCGCTTCCGCGATAGCAACGTCTTCGATGGCGACCGAAATGATAAAGGGCAAACCGCTTGAAGACGCGCTTTCCATCACCAATCAGGCAGTCGTCGAAGCACTCGACGGACTTCCTCCCGTCAAGATTCACTGCTCCGTACTCGCCGAAGAAGCGGTCAGAGCCGCCATCGCCGATTATTATAAACGTCAGGGCATCGAAAAAGAGCTTCCTCCCGTTTGCCACGGCGACTGCGAATCTTGCCATAACCACGACTGATATATCAAAAAACACGGCATTTTTCCGTGTTTTTTCTTTTTCCAACCCAACCTTTTGCTTTTTTTCTGCGTCTTAATAGTGAACTCCCGAAAACGAAAGGAAGACCGCCAATGAAAAACCACATCGACAAAAACGATAAGACCCTTGTTGAGCTGACACTTCTCGGCGACGATTCTGCCTATGAAGAGCTTGTTGTCCGTCATCAGCGCGCGGTGATGGGAACTGCCGTCAAGGAAACGGGGAATACGTTTTTGGCTGAAGACGCATCGCAGGATGCTTTTGTCTCCGCATGGATGAATCTTGCGTCTCTTCGTGACGGCTCAAAATTCGGCCCGTGGGTCAGCTCCATCGCAAAGAACAGCGCGAGAACGCTGATGATACGGTATCGCAGTGCCATTCCGTCGATTTCTTTTGATATTCTTCAGAACGAGGATCTTTCCGAAAACGACGGCGAATGGGAAATTGCAGCCGAAGACTATACCGATCTGCACGAAGCCGTTGATTCGCTGAGTGAAAAGCTCCGCGAAACTGTGAAGCTGCATTATTTCGAGGAGAAGTCGGTGTCGGAGATAGCGCATCTTCTCGGCGTTTCCGAAGGGACGGTAAAATGGCGTCTTTCCGAGGGGAGAAAACAACTAAGAAAGGGTTATGGAATAGTGGAAAAAACATACAACGAAAAAGAATCGCTCGTTTGCCGCGTTATGCGTCAGGTGGAAGAGCTCAAAAAATGGCGTTTCAAAAACGACAAGACCGGATTTGAAGACGAATACCGCTCCGTGCTTCAAAGCGTCGAAACTCTCGACGATTCAAAGGAAAAAAGTTCGCTTCTTGCCGACACTCTGCTGATGGGCTGGTGGTGGCTGGAAAATGAAAAGAACGACGAGACCTTTGAAAGGATAAAGAAATCCGCCGAAGAAGGGCATAACGATGACGTTATGCAGTCGGTCGCCTGCCGGGAGTACGAAAAGTATCGCGGCGACGAAAGCATAAACTTTATGAAAAACACGCTTATCCCGTATTACCGTGATAACGATTACCCCAAAACGCTTGCTTACGTTATGTTCTGGCTCGGCTATGAGTATTACAAAAAGCAGGAGTACGCGGAAGCGATAGAATGGTTTGAAAACGTCACGCGGACCGTCCCCGCGACGGAAGTATATCACGCCAATGCTCTCGCGGCAATAAAAGTGTCGAGCCATCTGATCGAAAACGGCGGAGAAAAGGAACACGATTATATAACTGCAACGGGAGAACGCTATAAACGCATCGGAAACGCTCTGTACTTTGCCGATCAGCCCGGTTTCTGTGGAGGCAGCGGCTGTGTTTTCTGGAATATGTCGGCGTGCGACAGTATCATACTCGATGATGATATGAAGGTCGGAGACGTCATAACGTCATCGGACTGCAAGGTAACGCTGCGCTATGAAGAGGACAATGCCGTATGCGATACTCCGGCGGGACATTTTGAAAACTGCTCTGTTTTTGTCTGTGAAGGCGAAAGGTACGGACTGACGTACAGCAAAACGTTCCTTTGCCCGGGAGCGGGTATCGTTTATCAGATCGTGACGATAGCCGGTGAAACGTCGGAATGGGCGCTTTCCGATTACCGCGTCTGCGGAGGTAAGGGGCTTCTGCCGTTTGAAGCCGGGAACCGTTGGTCGTACTCTCTTAAGGGTAATGATATTCGTATTTCGGACAGAGAAAACCTCTTTGAAGTCACGGGATGCGAAAACGGATGCGTGACTCTTTACAACAGTTCTTACGACATTGTTACCGGATACGTCGATACCTGGGAAGGAAAATCCATCGAAATGCGTGATACGTATTATGAGGTAATCAGTGAAAATGAACAAAGATTGCGTGACGTAAGCGAGGTAATGAAACGCTGCGAAGAACTCGCCTGCACCAAGCGTCAGAAGACGCAGACGGCTATTGCAAACACCGTTATGCGCCGGATTTTCTCAAGCGATGCCGCTTTTAGTCCCGATACGGACGTACTCGGAAAATGGAACTTCTTTGAACGCGACGTGATCGAGAAAAAAGCGGGAAAAACGATAATGTGGGAAAACCGCATTTTCGACTTTGAATGGAAGGATACTCCGATAAATGGTGTTGACGGATATAAGGTGATCTATTCGTTCTTTATGTCGATACTACAGGACGCGGCGGGCTGCCTGTGGTCGGACGAATGGGTCGACGGTTATGCCTTTGCAAAAAAGAATGGCAGATGGAATCACGTCACGAAAGACTTTGCCGTCACGGGCGGCGAAAGCGTGACGACGCCTGCCGGAGTCTTTGAGGACTGCCGCCATATAAGCTTTGAATTTGTCGGCTGGGACTATTGCGCGGGAAAATGCGAATACTGGTTCGCTCCCGGTGTCGGCATCGTTCGTTTCACGCATCCCTTGTGGGACGGCAACAAAGCCGAGTGGGTTCTTACCGAGTACCGCGGAACAGGCGACGGATATTTCCCGACGGACGACGGCATCTTCCGCCGCTATGAACCGCAAAATCTCGGAGGCGGCTGGCACGCTCACGCCGAATTCACGTTCGACGAAGACGAAAGCGGAACGGTTATGTTCAAGGATGCCCTCGGCAGCCGCGACAGGAAAAACTGCGAAGAAGACGAATAAAATCCGGTTTTATCAAAAAAGCTTATCCGAAGTCACAACTTCGGATAAGCTTTTTTCGTGCTTTTTTATTTACAAAAAGGCATATTCGTGTTATAATCGAGCAAGGAGGAGGCAAAAAAATGAAAATTACGAAAAGAGTGATATGTGCAATTATGATCCTTATTCTGACTGCATCCGCTTCGGTGACTGCCGGAGCCGAAACGGTGACCGAGGATTTCGGCAAAAACAACCCCATAATCGAAAACGCCTACGACACGAATATGACCGCCGTCAACGACGTTAAGAACGGAGAAACGTTTTTCTGCGTTCAGAAATCCGCTCAACCCGGAAGCGGATATATAACCTATTCGTTCAAAAATCAAAAAATAACCGATTTTTCTTTCCGTATGTACTATATGGAGGGTTTCCTTTACGCGGGTATGGACAACCGTTACGCGGCTTATGCGCTTGTCGAAAACGAAAGCGAATACCGCAAAATAGAACTTAAAACCGATATCGATGAGGGCGTGATAATCGAAAACGGTGCATACAGCGTTACTTCGGCGGTGGCTTGCCCGTCTTCGGAACTCCCCGAAAACACCGTTGCGGTGAAAATCGTCGTCGATCCCCAAAAATACGGCTACGTCCCTTATACGATACGCATAAAGGAAATAACCGTTGAAACCGAAGATCACGAACACAATGCCGTCATTCCTACCGAAGACGATTCCGCGTACTTCCGTCCGGGTGAGGAAAAAACGGTGAAAAGGAACGGCTTTTCCGAGACGAGATACGCCTCCTTTACTTCGTCAAACGGAAAAAATTACCACTATTCGGTGGCACTGCCCGATAATTTTGATGAAAACAAGGAATATCCGCTTCTTATGTATCTTCACGGACTCGGCGGCGATACGCTGTTCACCGTTTACGAAAACTTTTTGGAATCGGTATTCAGGAAAAACGAATGTATTGTGATCGCTCCGATCGCCTATATGGCGGAAGAAGATTTCTGGGTGGACTATTCCGCGGTAGCCGAGGGGCTTGCGTCGCATACGCTTTGCTCGAATTATACGCAGTCGAAATATGAAATGACCGACGCTCTCCGCTTTGCGATAGAACTGTACGCTTCGTATTGCGAAAAATACAACGTGATCCGTTCGTTCATCGTCGGATATTCTATGGGCGCTTACGGCACATGGGATCTTATAACGAGATGCCCCGGTTTGTTCGACGCAGCCGTGCCCGTATCAGGCGCCGGTGACGCTTCAAAAGGCGAGATTCTCAAGGATCAGCTTATCTGGGCGTTCCACGGCAACGCCGACGCGACGGTCGATTATATGGGAACGAAAAATATGTACGACGCGGTCCTTGCTGTCGGCGGCGAGAAGATGAAATATACCGAATACGAGGGCGGCGACCACGGTATATGCTATCTCGCGTACAACGAATCGCTCCCGTGGCTTTTCGGCGAAGTGACCGAAAAAACAGCACCTTATAAGCATAAAGTCGATCTCGGTACGCTTTTCGGCTCAAACGAAGAAACGAGCGAAGAAGAGGCAAGCGAAGAAGGATCGGAAGAAATAAGCGGGGAATCAGGCAAAGTCCCGGAGCCGACGAGTGAAGAAGAACCCAAAACAGGATCAAAACCGGGCAAATGGCTGCTTCCCGCTGTCGCCGCGATATCTGCCGCTGCCGCCGCAGCCGCGGTCATCATAATCAAAAAGAAGAAAAAATGATTTTCGCTTTTCAAAACCGATGCGTTTTTTTGAATATTTTGTAAAATAATGTTGTAAAGCAAAGACAAATGTGTTATCATAGAACATAACTTTATGTCGGAGCTTTTTCGGCATACGGATAACACATTTACGGAGCAACAAAATGAAGATTTACAAGCTGACAAACGATACGATCGACCTGATATCCGAAAAGATCACGGCTCTTTACAAGAGACTCGAGGTCGATAAAAAAGACACTCTGCGCGCAAGACTTATGATGGAGGAGCTTCTTCTGAAGTATAAGTCGCGCTTCGGCGAGGATATCGAACTCTATTTCCGCGAGTATCACATCTTTTCACAGACACGTTTCTGCCTGCGTATAAGAGCGCAGAGCTTTGATCCGTTCACGCTTGAAGAAAATCCGATGGCGTTTATGATACAGTCCATAATGAGCGGATTCAATAACGGTATGCCGACCTGGAAATACCGCAACTTTGAAAACGAGATCGTATTTACCGTAAGACGCAAGAGCAAGATCGGAAGCCTTGCAAAAATCGGAATAGCCATCCTTTCTTCCGTCATCGTCGGGCTTATCTGCCGCGCATTTGTCCCCGCGGACTCTCTCAAAGGCTTCGTTGCGGATTACGTCGATCCTCTCTCAAACGCCTACGCCGGGCTGTTCTGCGTAATGGCGGTGCTGCTTACGATGTTTGCGATAACGCTGAGCATAGTGCATATCGGCGATATGGCTTCGGCGGGCGCGTTCGGCGGCAGGATAATGCGGAAATTTTATCTGACCACGCTGTGCTTCTGCACGGTGCTGACGATATGCGTACTGCCGCTGTTCGATATCAGCGGTCTCGGCTCGCTGAATCTGGCGGTCAAATCCATATACGATATCGTTATCGGATTCATACCCACGAACATAGTTTCCCCGTTTCTGAATTTCAACTCCATTCACATAATGATAATCGGCGCGATGTTCGGCTTTGCACTGCTCACTATGGGTCAGCAGGGCGAAACCGTGGTAAAGCTCTTTGACGAGTGCAACCTCGTTGCCGTATATACCAACAACTTTTTGAATAAATTTATTACGTTTTACGTTGCGCTCCGCGTTTTCAACATCGTTACGGTAAGCGATTTTTCGCAGGTCGCCGGAGCCGGCAAGATGATCGGCTGCATAATTGCCGGTGAAGCGGTCATTATGCTTACCATTACCGCGTACACCTGCATAAAGACGAAAACACCGATTATGAAATTCGTCAAAGGCACTATGCCCGCGTTTATGGTCTGCCTTTCGTCCGCAAACTTCGGTGCGGCGTTCAACACGGTCTACGACGGACTCATCAGCGTCGGAGTTGACGGCGATACCGCGAATATAGGCATCAACCTCGGAAGCGTTATGTATCAGCCCTGCTATACTCTCGTCGTGATATTCTCGTCGCTGTTTATGGCGCAGCAGTACGGTGTGGAAATAACCGTCGTATGGATAATCGAAGCCATCCTGCTGTCGATCGTACTCGTTTCGTCCGTCCCGAACATCCCGGGCGCCGCGATCTCCGTTTTCACTCTGCTGTTCTCGCAGCTCGGTCTTCCGGCGGACGCACTCGCCATCGTCATTGCGATCAACGCTATCCTTGAATTCCTTACGGTCGCCGTCGATGCGTGGTGCCTGCACGGCGAATGTCTCGGTCTTACCTTCGCCCGCAAAAAAGCAAAAGAAGAAGCTTAACACAATGATTTTTTTGCCGACAGACACATTTGACGTGTGTCTGTCTTTTTTCTTGTGACCGAAATTTACAATTTTTCTGCAATATATCTTTATTTTTACAAAACATTGTGATATAATAATACGAATAAATATAATTCGTCCGCAAAGGAGGGAAGCTCAGGTGGATCATTTTGAACTCGTGTCGCCGTTCAAGCCGACGGGCGATCAGCCGCAGGCGATAGAACAGCTCACAGACGGCGTATTCAAGGGGTATAAGGATCAGGTGCTTCTCGGCGTCACCGGCTCCGGCAAGACGTTCACGATGGCGAACATTATCGCAAACGTCAACAAACCGACACTCGTGCTTGCTCACAACAAGACGCTTGCTGCCCAGCTTTGCTCCGAATTCCGCGAGTTTTTCCCGAACAACGCCGTGGAATACTTCGTTTCCTATTACGACTATTATCAGCCGGAGGCTTACGTTCCGGGGAAAGACATATATATCGAAAAAGACGCTTCCATAAACAAGGAGATAGACAAGCTCCGTCACGAAGCGACAAGTTCTCTTTTTGAACGCAGGGACGTCATCATAGTGTCGTCGGTGTCGTGCATCTATTCGCTCGGCGATCCCGAAGAATATCAGAGAAATATGGTGTCGCTTTACAAGGGACAGCGCATATCGCGCGACGACGTGATAAAACGTCTTGTTGCGATACAGTACGCGAGATGCGACTTCGACCTTGACCGCAATACCTTCCGCGCCAGAGGCGACACGCTTGAAATATTCCCGTCAAACACGTCCACCGACGCGATAAGAGTCGAATTCTGGGGCGACGAGGTGGACAGGATATCAATAATCAATACCGTCACGGGCGAAGCCGTCACAAAGCTCGAAAACGTTGACGTTTTCCCCGCAACCCACTACGTCACGAGCGCGGAACTGCGCGAAAAGGCGCTGCTTGAAATCGAAAAAGAAAAGGGCGAACGCGCCGCGTGGTTCGAGGAGCAGGGCAAATTCATAGAAGCGCAGCGCATTACCGAACGCACGAATTACGATATCGAACAGATACGCGAGATCGGCTACTGCTCGGGTGTCGAGAACTACTCCCGCGTCCTTTCGGGACGTGCTCCCGGCTCAACGCCTTATACGCTGCTCGACTATCTCCCCGCGGACTACCTTATGTTCATCGACGAAAGCCACGTCACCGTGCCGCAGGTGCGCGGAATGTCCGGCGGAGACACGGCAAGAAAGAAAAATCTTGTCGATTTCGGCTTCCGTCTTCCCTCGGCTTACGACAACAGACCGCTCAAATTCAACGAATTCCTCGAGAAAAAAGGTCAGACCATCTACGTTTCGGCAACGCCTGCCGATTTTGAAAAAAACCGTGCAAGCCGTATCGCCGAACAGATAATACGCCCCACGGGATTGCTCGATCCCGAAGTCGAGGTGCGTCCGGTAAAGGGACAGATAGACGACCTTATGGGCGAGATAAGAGAAAGAGCCTCAAAAAACGAGCGCGTGCTTGTCACGACGCTGACGAAGCATATGGCGGAAGACTTAAGCGAATATTTTGAAAAATACGATATCCGCTGCCGTTATATGCACTACGACATAGAAACGATCGAACGTATGGAGATCATCCGCGACCTCAGACAGGGCGAATTTGACGTGCTTATCGGCATAAACCTGCTCCGCGAAGGTCTCGACCTGCCCGAAGTGTCCCTCGTTGCGATACTTGACGCCGACAAAGAAGGATTCCTCAGAAGCGAATCTTCGCTTATCCAGACCATCGGACGTACCGCGAGAAACGCGCACGGCAAGGTCATTATGTACGCCGACACCGTCACTTCTTCGATGAAACGCGCGATCGACGAGACCAACAGAAGGCGCAAGATACAAAGCGAATATAACGAAGCTCACGGCATCGTCCCGCAGACGATAATCAAGGAGATCCGTATGCCGCTCGCCATTTCCGGCGGCGAAAGCGCAAAGGAAGTGAACGGCGGTAAGCTGAACGCGGCGGAAAAGAAGAAACTGATAGAAAAACTTACAAAGGATATGAAGCAGGCGGCAAAGGAACTCGATTTCGAGTCTGCCGCGATACTGCGCGACCGTATAAAACGGCTTATGTGAGGATAAACAATGCCTGAAAAAATCATCATCAAGGGCGCAAGAGTCCACAACTTAAAGAATATATCCCTCGAGATCCCGCGTGACAAATTCATAGTTATGACGGGGCTTTCGGGATCGGGCAAGTCGTCGCTCGCTTTCGACACGCTTTACGCCGAAGGACACAGACGTTTCGTTGAGTCGCTCTCGTCTTATGCGCGTATGTTCCTCGGTCAGCTCGACAAGCCCGACGTCGATTCGATAGAGGGACTGTCGCCCGCCATTTCGATAGATCAGAAAACGACGAGCCGCAACCCGCGTTCCACCGTCGGCACCGTCACCGAGATATACGACTATCTGCGTCTGCTTTACGCCAACGTAGGCGTACCGCACTGCCCGATATGCGGCGAGCCTATCGAACAGCAGACCGTTGACGAAATAGTTGACCGCGTAATGGAAATAGAACAGGGAACGCGGTTTATGGTAATGGCTCCCGTCGTCACCGACAAAAAGGGCACTCACGAAAAAGTGTTTGAGGACACCAAAAAGTCGGGTTACGTCCGTGTGCGCGTCGACGGCTCGATGTACGGACTTGACGAGCAGATAATACTCGACAAAAACAAAAAGCACAATATCGACGTCGTCGTTGACCGTCTTGTAATGGACGGAGACGCGATACGTTCAAGGCTGAACGACAGCATAGAAACGGCGTCGAAACTTTCGGAAGGCATAATAAAGATCGTCGTCATCCTGCCGAACGGAGACGAAGACGAAATGCTCTTTTCGCAGAACTACGCCTGCAAGACGCACGGCGTTTCGATAGGCGAACTCAATCCCCGTATGTTCTCGTTCAATGCGCCCAACGGCGCCTGCGAAGCCTGCCAGGGACTCGGCGAATCGTTCGTTCCGTCACCCGAAAAGATAATACCCGACAAAACGCGCTCTCTTTACAACGGCGCGATCGTCGTCAACGGCTTCAAGTCGATAGAACCCGGCTCGTATTCGGGCAATTTCTTCAACCTTATCGGCAAATTCTACGGCTTCGATATCCACACGCCGATAGAAAATTATTCGCCGGAGGCGTATAACGTGCTGCTTTACGGCAACGTGAAGAACAACGGCGGAAAACGCCGTTCGCTCGGCGAACCGAAGTACGAGGGCGTTATCGGTACGATACTCCGCCGTTACGAGCAATGCACCGATATGGATCAGCGCATCGCTTATGAAGAATATATGGAAAACGTCCCGTGCCCCGTCTGCGAAGGGATGAGACTGAAAAAAGAAGTGCTTGCCGTCACCGTCGGCGGTCTGAACATAATGGAGCTTTGCCTGCTCCCCGTGTCAAAATCGCTTGAATTTTTTGAAAACCTCAAGCTCAGCAAGACACAGCAGATCATCGCAAAGGAGATCGTAAAAGAGATAAGATCGCGTCTCGGCTTCCTCAAAGCGGTCGGACTTGATTACCTCACGCTTGCCAGAAGCGCCGGCACGCTTTCCGGCGGCGAAGCGCAGAGAATACGCCTTGCCACGCAGATAGGCTCCGCGCTTATGGGCGTTATGTACGTTCTCGACGAGCCGTCGATAGGGCTTCATCAGCGCGACAACGGCAAGCTCATCGCCACTCTCAAAAAACTCCGCGATCTCGGCAATACGGTCATAGTCGTCGAACACGACGAAGAAACTATGAGTGAATCCGATTATATCGTCGATATCGGGCCCGGTGCCGGTGTCCACGGCGGCGAAGTCGTGTTCACGGGAACGCCCGACGAACTTATGAAGTGCGAAACATCCATCACCGGACAGTATCTTTCGGGCAGAAAACGCATCGCCGTCCCCGATATCCGCAGAAAAGGGAACGGGCTTACGCTCAAGGTCTGCGGCGCACGCGAAAACAACCTTAAAAATATCGACGTCACCTTCCCGCTCGGCAGATTTATCTGTGTCACGGGCGTAAGCGGCTCGGGCAAATCGTCGCTCATCAATGCCGTGCTGTATAAAGCCGTCGCAAGGGAACTCGGCAGATATACCGTCATCCCCGGGAAATACGACCATATCGAAGGGATAGAAAACGTCGATAAGATAATCAGCATCGACCAGTCACCGATCGGGAGAAGCCCGCGCTCAAATCCCGCGACGTATACGGGACTTTTCACCGATATCCGCGCCGTCTTCGCTTCCACTCCGGAAGCAAGGGCAAGAGGGTATAAAGAAGGCAGATTTTCGTTCAATATAAAGGGCGGCAGATGCGAAGCCTGCGAGGGCGGCGGCACCATCGCCATAGAAATGCACTTCCTGCCCGACGTGTACGTCACCTGCGACGTCTGCAAGGGCAAACGCTATAACCGCGAAACGCTCGAAGTCAAATACAAAAACAAGTCGATATACGATGTGCTTGAAATGACGGTAGATGAGGGAATGGAATTTTTCCGCAATTATCCGTCGATATACCGCAAGCTCGCCACTCTTTCGGAGGTCGGGCTCGGATATATCAAGATAGGTCAGCCGTCAACGACGCTTTCGGGCGGCGAAGCACAGAGAGTCAAGCTTGCAACGGAGCTTTCCAAGCGTTCGACGGGTAAGACGCTCTATATACTCGACGAGCCGACGACGGGACTTCATACCGCCGACGTCGATAAGCTCGGCGAAGTATTGCAGAAGCTCGTCGATCTCGGCAACACCGTCATAGTGATAGAACACAATCTTGACCTTATCAAGACCGCCGACTATATAATCGACCTCGGACCCGACGGCGGCGATGCCGGCGGCAGAGTCATTGCCGAAGGCACTCCCGAAGAGATCGCATCGTCGAAGGACTCCGTGACGGGAATTTATCTCAAAGAGGTACTTGAAAGAAAATGATAAAAGACGAATATTTACCGCTGCTTAAAAAAGTCGAACGTCCCGGACGCTATATCGGCGGCGAATTCGGCTGCACATATAAAGACAAAACGAGCGTTGACGTAAGGATGTGCTTCTGCTTCCCCGACACCTACGAAATAGGTATGTCTAATCTCGGCGTGAAGATCCTTATGCACTGCCTGAACAAACTCGATTTTCTGTGGTGCGAACGCGCTTACGCTCCGTGGGACGATTTTGAAAAGCTGTTACGCGAAAACAAGCTTCCGCTTTACGCACTCGAAAGCGGCGACAGCCTGCGCGACTTCGATATAGTGGCGTTCACGCTGCAATACGAGCTTTCGTATACCAACGCCGTCAATATGCTCGACCTTGCGGGCATCCCGTTCTATGCGTCCGACAGAGACGATTCGTACCCGCTCATCATCGGCGGAGGCCCATGCGCCTACAACCCCGAGCCGGTCGCCGATTTCTTCGATCTGTTTTCGATAGGAGAGGGCGAGGAGCATCTTGTCGAGTTAGCCGAGCTGTACCGCGACTGCAGGAAAAAAGGAATGACGAAAAAAGAATTTCTCCGTCTTGCGTCACATATCGAAGGCACCTACGTTCCGTCGCTTTACGACGTGTCCTACAACGACGACGGCACGATAAACAAAGTTGAACCGAAATACGAAGACGTACCGAAGACCGTCAGAAAGCGAATAATAAAAGACCTTGACGCATCTCCGTTCCCGACAAAATTTGAGATGCCGTTTATCGAATCCGTACACGACAGGATCACTCTCGAAGTCTTCCGCGGCTGTATAAGGGGCTGCCGTTTCTGCCAGGCGGGTATGGTCTACCGTCCTTACCGCGAAAAATCGGTCGAAGTCCTCGACAAATGCGCCCGCGAGAGCTTTGCGAATACGGGATATGACGAAATGTCGCTTGCGTCGCTTTCGATATCCGACTACACGCAGATAGACAAACTCGTCGATACGCTGCTTGAATGGACGGAAAAGAAGAACATAAGCCTGTCGCTTCCGTCTATGAGGATAGATGCGTTTTATGCAGAACTGATGAAAAAGGTTATGTCCGTCCGCAAATCCGGGCTGACCTTCGCTCCCGAAGCGGGAACTCAAAGGCTCCGCGACGTGATAAACAAAAACATCACCGAAGACGATATCATAAACTCCTGCCGCAAAGCGTTCGAGAACGGCAGACAGAATATCAAGCTCTATTTTATGAACGGGCTTCCGACCGAGACCGACGACGATATCAAAGGCATCGCGTCGCTTGCGGGAAATGTCGTGAACGAATTTTATGCAGGCGGACGAAACGGCAAGGCGTTCAACGTCACCGTGTCGGTGTCCTGCTTCGTGCCCAAACCGTTCACGCCGTTCCAGTGGGAGATGCAGGACAGCGTAGACGAGCTGAAACGCAAACAGCAGCTTCTCAGAAATGAGATAAAGAGCCGCAAGATAACCTACAACTACCATACCGCCGAGGTGTCGCATATCGAAGCGGTGTTCGCCTGCGGCGACAGACGGCTTTCCGCCGCGATAGCCGAAGCCGTGAAACGCGGACAGCGCTTTGACGGCTGGGACGAATTTTTCTCGCACGAAAACTGGATGGATATTTTTGAAAGCGTCGGCATAGATCCCGCGTTTTACGCAAACCGCCGCAGAAGCTACGACGAAGTCCTGCCGTGGGATCATATTTCGTGCGGTGTCACCAAAGAATTTCTCATCCGCGAAGCCAAAAAGGCGGAAAACGGCGAAACAACGCCCGACTGCCGCACAAAATGCTCCGGCTGCGGAGCAAGCAAGCTGGGAGGCGAAAGAAGATGCTGCCCGTAAGAGTCGTTTTTATGAAAAAAGGCGTTTCCGCCTATATATCACATCTTGATCTGCAGCGTTCCGTGTTCCGGAGCCTTGTCAGAAGCGGCGTCGATCCGCAGTATACCGAAGGCTTCAACCCGCATATAAAGCTCACCTTTGCGTCGCCGCTTTCGGTGTATCAGGAAAGCGAATTCGAGGTCTTCGATTTCTTCGCCGGTGACGGAATGAGCTATGACGAAATAACCGAAAAACTCCGTGCCTCTTTCCCGGACTGTCTCCCAGTCGTAAAGGCAGTTTGCCCCGAATGTAAACTGAGCGATCTCGCCCTTGCCGATTACGATGTCGTTTTCACGACCTCTCTCGACAAGACCGAAATGGAAAACCTTTTGTCCGGTGAGATAACCGTACTCAAAAAGAGCAAAAAAGGCGACAGGTACGAAGATATTTCTTACCTTATCAAAGAAAAATCGTTTGAAAACGTCGAGTGCGGCGTCAGAATGAAGCTCCGCGCCGCCTGCGGAAGCGGGGAACACCTCAACGTAAAATATATCTGCGATTTCCTCGGCGACAGAATAACCGATTGCCGCATAACGCGCCTTTCGCTCCTTCGTGATAACGGCGAACCCATCGCCTGAATTTGAAAAAAATTTCTTGCTTTATTGAAAATACAATGATATAATAGTATGAAAAAAAGATCGTTTTCGCTTCTTCTGATGCTTTTTATTGCATTTTCTCTTTTTTCCTGCGCGTCTTACAACGAAGAACACACGTCTGACGAAATATCCGAAGACGGCAGAAACGTATATCCGCCCGCAAGTGAAACAATGTCTGCGGGAAGCGCCTCCGAACTTAAAGGCAGGTGCCTCTGCATAAACGTGTTCGTGAACGTAAATGACGCAAAGTGGACCGAAAACTGCATAAATGAAACGCTCGGTCTTCTTGACACGGCTTCGGCTTTCATCGAAGGTATGGCGGAGTCATACGGCACGGTGCTTGATATCGTCTGCACTCCGTTTGACGAAAAATGTGTGTTTGATTACGATATCGACGGTACGGCGACACGCGATTTTGCGTGGACGAACGAATTGTTTGCCGGAACCGGATACGGCAGCCTTGCGGCTTTTGCCGAAAAGAACTATGCGTCAGAAGGGTACGACAACTGCTTCGCCGTCTTTCACGTCATCGCCGACGAAAGAAGCTACGCCGTGAGCTATGACGTATCTGCGTCCGACGCGGACGAGTATTCGTTTGAAAGAAGCGTTATCTTCCACAGCCACGACGAAAAATACGAATATACCGATACGCCTTACACCTACGCGCACGAGATACTGCATCTTTTCGGAGGATGCGATCTGTACGCGCCGAACATTACCGAAGAAAACGAAAAGACGTTCAAAACTCTGTTCCCCAACGACGTTATGAACAAAAATGACGATATCGAGCTGCTTTCGGTGTCGCCGTATACCGCGTGGTGTGTCGGCTGGACGGACGGACTTGATAAAAACTATGAATTTCTGATAAAATGAGAGGATGATCTATTATGTATAACAGCGCACTAATCAAACTTTCCGGCGAAGCACTCTCAGGCAAAAACGGCATACTCGACGGCTCCTTCCTTGAAAAAGTCGCGTCGCAGATCAAAAAATGCGTTGACAGCGGCGCAAAGATCGCCATTGTCATCGGCGGCGGCAATATCTGGAGAGGCGCACGTCAGAAGGATATCAGCGTCGAACGTGTCAGAGCCGACCATATGGGTATGCTCGCCACGCTCATCAACTGTCTCGGTATGCAGGATTATCTCGAAAAAGCCGGGCTTTCGGCAAAGGTGCTTTCCGCCGTACCCGTCGAACAGTTCTGCGAAACTTATTCGCAAGCCAAAGCAAGACAGTATATGAACGATGGCAAAGTCGTGCTTTGCGCCTGCGGTGTCGGTTATCCGTTCTTTTCCACCGACACGGGTATGATGCTTCGCGCCGCAGAGCTTGGCGTTGACGTCATTCTTTCCGCAAAAGCCGTTGACGGCGTTTACGACAAAGACCCCGGCAAATATCCCGACGCGGTGAGATACGACAAAGTCAGCTACGACACCATCCTCGAAAAGAACCTCGGCGTCATCGACCAGACCGCGGCTTCTCTCGGCAGAGAAAACAACATCAAGGTACTCCTTTTCAGCCTTGCGGATCCCGAAAATATTTTCCGCGGTATCAACGGAGAAAACATCGGCACACTCATAGAATGAAACAAATCAACATAAAACAAAAATAACGGGAGGAAGAACAATGAAACTCGATAACAAAGAATTTGAAGAAAAAATGAAGAAGACCATCAAAGTCCTCGAAGACGACTTCGCAGCTATCCGCGTCGGACGCGCTTCGGCACGCGTTCTTGACAGAGTAAAAGTCAATTATTACGGCACTCCCACTGATCTTTCCGGCGTTGCTTCCATCAAAACGCTCGACGCAAGAACTCTTGCGATAGTCCCGTGGGAAACCAACATTCTCCGCGATATCGAAAAAGCCATCCTTGCCTCCGATGTCGGCATAAATCCGCAGAATGACGGCAAGTGCATCCGCCTCGTGTTCCCGGCACTCACCGAAGAAAGAAGAAAAGAACTCACCAAACAGGCAGCCAAGATGGGCGAAGAATCCAAAGTCGCGCTCCGCAACATCCGTCAGGACGCCAACAAGAAGATAAAAGCAATGAAGACCGCCAAGGAAATGACCGAAGACGAACAGACCGCTTCCGAAAAGAGCATCCAGGAACTTACCGATAAGTACATCAAGGAAGTTGACGTCGTCGTTGCAAAGAAAAACAAGGAGATTCTTGAGATATAATGGCTGAATTCAACGTATTGCCCGAGCATATCGCGGTCATAATGGACGGGAACGGACGCTGGGCGAAAAAGCGTCTGCTTCCGCGTACCGCAGGTCACAAGGTCGGATTCGACAGACTCGTTGATCTGGTCACCAACTGCAATGAGCTCGGCATCAAATATCTTACCGTATACGCTTTTTCCACCGAAAACCTCAACCGTGAATCGGGAGAAGTGTCGGCACTTTTCGAGATCGCCGCAAAAGGGATACTCGATTACGAAAAGCGTCTTATGGCTAAAAACTGCAGACTTCGCATACTCGGCGACCTTTCACTCGCACCGCAAAGCCTTGCCGATTCGATGAGAGGGATACAGGAACGTCTTTCCGGCAACACCGGACTTACCTTCTGCATAGCGTTCTGCTACGGCGGAAGACAGGATATCGTCAACGCGGTGAAACGTATCATCGCCGACGGCGTGACGGATATCGACACGGAATCGTTCAAAAAATATCTGTATACTGCCGATATCCCCGATCCTGACCTCATAATCAGAACGAGCGGAGAACAGAGGATATCCAACTTCCTGCTCTATCAGTCCGCTTACAGTGAATATTATTTCACCGATACATATTGGCCCGATTTTGACCTTGACTGTCTGAAAAAGGCACTTGAGGCTTACGGCAAAAGAAAAAGAAGATACGGCAGGTGACATTATGTTAACTCGCATAATAACGGCGGTCGTTGCTCTTGCCGTTTTCGTACCGATTTTGTATTTTGCGTCAACTCCCGCTTTACCGATAGCGCTTGCCGTTTTATGCGTTATCGCGGTGTACGAGATGTACTCCTGCGTCGGAATGAAAAAATGCTATCCGCTGCTTGTTGTCTCCGCTCTTGCGGGGGCTTCGCTTCCGCTGCTTGCGCGTTTCAAGCCGGAATATATGGCGTCCGTCGCCGTGTTCGTCATCGTTTTTGCGCTGTTTGAAGCGGTATTCGGGTTCAGAAAGTACACTATTGACGCGATAGGCTTTGTCACGTTTGAAACTCTCGTGACGTCTCTCGGCTTTTCGCTGATGGTTCTGGTGCGCGACAGACAGCCGATACAGTACCTTCTCATATTAATTGCCGCGTGGGGAACCGACACGTTTGCGTATTTTGTCGGCAAATTTTTCGGCAAGCGCAAGCTCTGCCCGGAAATATCACCCAAAAAGACCGTCGCCGGCGGTATCGGCGGAGTAGTCGGCTGTATGGTCGGCTTTGAAGTGTTTGCGCTCGTGTGCAATAACTTTTTTGACTGCGATTTTTCGTATATCGTGCTGCCGCTCGTTGCGATCCCGCTTTCGGTTTGCGGTCAGGTCGGCGACCTTGCGGCGTCGCTCGTAAAGAGAAGATACGGCATAAAGGATTACGGCAAGCTGTTCCCCGGACACGGCGGAGTGCTTGACAGATTCGATTCCATTCTTCCCATATCAATTTTTGCATTCATTCTTACGGAGCTTAATATATTATGATGAACAAAACCGTTTCCATCCTCGGCTCGACCGGCTCGATAGGCAGACAGACCATCGAGGTGGTGAGACACCTGGGACTTAAGATCGACTGCGTTTCGGGCAATTCCAACTGGAAAGCCGTAGAAGCTCAATGCCGCGAATTCGGTATAAAAAAGGCGTGGATAGGGAAAAATCACTATAACGACCTCAAAAATGCGCTTTCCGACACGTCGGTGAAGGTCATTACCGGCGACGACGAGCTTTGCGAAATGGCAAGAAGTACAAAATGCGACCTGCTCTGCAATTCGCTGCTCGGCGTCAGCGGACTTCGCCCGACACTTGCCGCTCTCGACGGAGACCACCCGATCGCGCTTTCAAACAAGGAAGTGCTTGTTGCTGGCGGAAGCATCGTAACGAAATACGCGGAAAATAAAGGGCTTCCGATAATTCCCGTTGACAGCGAACATTCGGCGATCTTCCAGTGCCTCGGCGGCAAAAAAGCAAAGAAAATATATCTTACCGCGTCCGGCGGCCCGTTTTTCGGCAAAGACAGAGCGTTTCTTGAAAAAGTTACGCCCGAAATGGCACTTGCTCACCCGAATTGGAATATGGGTGCGAAAATAACCGTCGATTCCGCAAGCCTTATGAACAAGGGACTCGAGGTCATCGAAGCTGTCTGGCTTTTCGGCGTCCGCCCCGAGGATATCGAAGTCGTGGTACAGCGCGAAAGCATAATCCATTCAATGGTGGGCTTTGAAGACAACACGGTCATCGCCCAGCTTGCACGCCCCGATATGAGACTTGCGATACAGTATGCGCTGACTTACCCGGAAAGGGAAGCGTCGCTTACGGGGGAACTCGATTTCCCGTCGCTTGCAAAGATAACCTTTGCTTCGGCAGACGAAAAGACCTTCCCGCTGTTGTCTCTTGCAAAATACGCAATAAAACGCGGCGGCAATATCCCCGCGGCAATGTCTGCCGCAAACGAGATCGCCGTGGCGGCTTTCCTCGAAAAGAAGATATCGTTCACCGATATTTTCGATACGGTCACGTCCGTGACAAAAGAAACCCCGTTTATTCCCGAACCTACGCTTGACGACATTATGTCAACCGACCGCAAGGCAAGGGAGGCTTCGGCAAGCCTTATTGCCGCAAAAGGAGGAATCTGATGCTTGGATCCGTGTTCTCGTCGGTATGGACGATAATCCTCACCCTTTTCATCTTCGGCCTGCTCATAACGCTTCACGAACTCGGTCACTATACGGTGGCGCGCATTTTCGGCGTCGGCATACGCGAGTTCTCGGTCGGTATGGGGCCTGCCGTTCATACATGGAAGGGCAAACACAACGATATATCGCTGCGCTGGCTTCCCATAGGCGGCTACGTTTCAATGGTCGGCGAAGCAGCCGACGACGAGCCGCAGCCCGGTGACGAAGGCAAGGTCGGACTCAATCGAAAACCGATCTGGCAGCGTCTTCTCGTGGTACTTGCGGGACCGCTTACGAATATCCTGCTTGCTTTCGTCGTTATGACGATAGTCATTGCCTGCCTTCCCGCATCGAGGATAGGCAGCACTACCGTGGCGCGTTTTCAGGAAGGTGCCGTAACGAAGCAGTGCGGACTTATGGAAAACGATGAGATCATCGAGATCGACGGTACTCCGATCCACGTCACCTACGACCTTACCACCGTCGTTGCGATGCGCGGAAAGGATCCGCTCGAAGTCAAGGTGAAACGAAACGGCGAGATCGTCACGCTGAACGTGCAGTTCCCGTCGGAGGTCACACAGGGCATCGCAATGGGAACGATAGATTTTACCATTTATCGTGTCGAAAAGGATTTCGGCGAAGTGATGTATCAGGCGTTTTGGCAGCCCGTTTCCTTCCTAAAATCCACGATCGAGTCGCTTGTACGCACCTTTTCGGGACAGTACGGTTGGGAAGCCGTGTCGGGACCCGTCGGTGTCGGCGAACAGATAGGCGAGATCGTCGAAATGTCGGAGGATATCGGCGAGACCGTCGTAAACCTTTCGACTATGGCTGTCCTTATTTCCGTCAGCCTCGGTATATGCAACCTGCTTCCGCTGCCCGTGCTTGACGGCGGCAGAGTGGTGATCTATCTTATCGAAGCGATACGCCGCAAACCGCTCAATCCCAAGCTGGAATCTGCCGTAAGCGCGGCTTGTATGATACTTCTGCTCGGATTTATGTTATTCATTACAATAAAAGACGTTGTGGGGCTTTTCTGATATGAGAGAATCAAAAGTAATAAAAATCGGCTCGGTGAGCATCGGCGGCGGAAATCCCGTTGCCGTCCAATCAATGACAAACAGCGATACCGCTGACCGCAAAGCGACGCTTGCCCAGATCAAAAAACTTGAAAAAGCGGGCTGCGAGATAGTACGTTTTACCGTTAATACGCTTGACGCGGCAAAGAATATCGCATATTTCAAAGAACACGTTTCCGTACCGCTTGTCGCGGACATTCATTTCGACTACCGTCTTGCGCTTGAAGCGGCTGAAGCGGGAATAGACAAAATACGCATCAATCCCGGTAATATCGGCGACACCGACAGAGTGAAAAAGGTCTGCGACGCCTGCAACAGACACAATATCCCCATCCGCATAGGCGTCAACAGCGGCTCGCTCGAAAAAGACATTCTTGCCGAATACGGCTCCGTCACTCCCGAAGCGATAGCAAAATCGGCGTTCAACGCCTGCAGACAGCTCGAAAGATACGATTTTGACAACATAGTCATTTCGGTCAAATCGTCCGACGTCCGAAATATGATCGCCGCAAACCGCCTTATCGCGCAGCAATGTACATATCCTCTCCATCTCGGAGTGACCGAAGCGGGCAGAGGAAATCAGGCACTCATCAAGTCTTCGGTCGGTATCGGCGCACTGCTTGCCGACGGCATCGGCGACACTATCCGCGTGTCGCTTACCGAAAACGTGGTGAAAGAGGTCGAAGCGGCTTACAGACTGCTTTATTCGCTCGACCTGCGTCCGCATATCGAAATAGTGTCCTGCCCGACCTGCGGCAGAACGAAGATAGATCTGATACCTCTTGCAAAACAGCTCGAAAAAGAGCTTAAAGGCATAAAAGTCACAAAAACCATCAAGGTCGCGCTTATGGGCTGTGTCGTGAACGGCCCCGGCGAAGCGCGTGAAGCCGACGTCGGCATCGCCGGCGGACTCGGCGAAGGCACGCTTTTCTTCAAGGGAGTGCCCGACCGCAAGGTGCCGGAAAACGAGATAGTCAAAACACTTGCAGACGAAGTTAGGAAAATGATATGACGGATGAATTCCTCCGCAAATTCCCCAGATATACGCCCACCGAACAGGATATGGACGTTATACGGGCGATTACGGCTTTTTCGGTCAGAGTGAATAAAGAAGAAAAGTCGGTCGAATGTAATGCCGACTTTTCCCGTATTGTACCGAGTGACGGGCTGTATTCCGTCGAGACGGGCATAAGAGACGCTTACGGGATAAGCGATTGCCGCATATATCCCGTTTTCAAAGGCTGTACCTTTGATGCGTCCTATGTTCCGGAGCTTGTGCATACGCTGCTGCTTTACCACGGCGACGGATATGTTCATGGCTTTCTCGAAGAATACGATACGTCCTTTGACGGCTTTACGCTCACCGTCACGCTGCGTGACGGTCTTTCGTCGCGCCTTATCGAAAACAAGATAGACAAATTTTTCGAGGACGCGGTGCTTGCCCGTTTCGGGACGCATATAAAAGTGGTGTTCAAGGGCAACGTAAAGCTCGATTTCATCTCCGATGCCGAAATAAAACTCCGTAAGGAAGCACAGGACAATTACATAAAAGAACTCAAAAACGCTCCGCGAAACGATATGGCAACTCCCGAAGGCTGCGATAACCGCGCATTTTCGCCGGTAGACGGGGAAGTGCTGACGAAAAACGACGACGGCACGGTGTTCTGCGCCGGCAGGCTCAAATTCAATATCGCCGAAAAAGAACTGCTTTACGGCAACGAAAGCAGCGCAAAGATAATCGCCATCCGTCAGATAGAGCCGGATAAACGCTGCGCCTTCCTCTGCAGACTGTTCCAGATAGAGGACAAGGAAAACCGTGAAGGCACCAAGATAACGTACAAAATGTGGGTGACAGACCTCGATTCGTCGATGACGCTGAGGTTGGTCGTTGATAAGGAGGCGGGCTTTGCCGCTCCCAAACCCGGTGCCGCGCTTCTCGTCTGCGGAAGCCCCGCCATAGATAAATTCGACGGCGAAGTGCTTGTCAGAGTGAATACGCTTTATAAGGTCAAGGAGATACTTTCAAAAGACGACGCCGACGAAACGAGAGTCGAACTGCATCTGCACACCACACTTTCCGCGAACGACGCGCTCTGCGATCCCGCCGACGTCATAAAGACCGCCGACAGATGGGGTATGCCCGCCATAGCGGTGACAGACCACGGAAACGTGCAGGCTTTCCCTGAAATTATGAGGGAAGCGGACAAGCACCCGAACGTCAAGCCGATATACGGTATGGAGGGGTATCTTGTCGACGATACGGCAAGAGCCGTGTTTGAATTCAAAAGCGAAAACGATATTTCGTTTTCCGACGGTGTTTTTACCGTTTTCGATATAGAGACTACCGGACTTTCTCCGCTCACCTGCGCCATTACCGAAATAGGCGCCGTAAAATACTGCGCGGGCGAAGTCACGGACACGTTCGACACCTTCGTGAATCCCGGTATGCCCATCCCCGAAAAGATCGTACAGCTCACCGGCATCACCGACGAAATGGTAAAAGACGCTCCGTCACCTGCGGAAGCGGTAAAAATGTTCCTTGATTTTGCGGGCGACACTATGCTCGTCGCGCATAACGCAAACTTCGACGTGGGCTTTATCAGAAAAGTCTGTACCGACAACAAGATACCCTTTGCAAACGCTTATCTCGATACCGTCGCCGTGTCGCAGCACATCAACCCTGATTCAAAGAATCACAAGCTCGATACGCTGCGCGATTATTACAAACTCGGTGAATTCAACCACCACAGAGCGTGCGACGACTGCAAGATGCTTGCCGAGATATTCAACTGTATGATAAAAAAGATGGAGCCGGACGGTGTCGGCACCGTGAACGCTATGGTAAACGAAATGGCGTCCAAATCCGACCCGCGAAAGCTGCGTCCTCACCATATTTCGATCCTTGCGCGTACTCAGGCGGGCGTTAAGAATCTGTATAAGCTCATTTCGTTCTCGTACCTCAATTATTACTATAAAAGCCCGCTCATTCCCAAAACGGTGCTTCAGACCTACCGCGAGGGACTCATTCTCGGCTCGGCGTGCGAATCGGGCGAAGTGTATCAGATGGTACTGAACGACCGCAGTTATTCCGATCAGCTCAAAACGGCATCGTTTTACGATTATTTCGAGATAATGCCGCACTCCAACAACAGTTTTCTCATTGACGAAGGGACTGTCAAAGGCACTGCCGACCTCGAACGCATCAACAAACGCATCCTTGAAATAGCGGACAGGCTCCATAAGCCGTGCGTTGCCACCGGCGACGTGCATTTTATGACGCCCGACGACGAAATATACCGTCAGATACTCAAACACAGTCAGAAATACAAGGACGCGATGCGTCCGACGAGGATGTATCTCAAAACCACAAAGGAAATGCTTGATGAATTCGCCTATCTCGGCGACAGAGCATACGAAGTGGTAGTCACCAATACGCGCCTTATCGCAAGCCTTATCGAAAACGGCATACGTCCCATCCCCGACGGAAAGTACACGCCGGAGATCGAGGGTGCCGAAGAAGAACTCATTACCTGCTGCAAGGAAAAGGCGTGCCGTATGTACGGCGATCCGCTGCCCGAGATCGTCGAAAAGCGTATGAACCGCGAGCTTGACGCAATAATCAAGCACGGCTTTGCCGTCCTTTACATAATAGCGCGAAAACTCGTCCAGAACTCCGAAAGCAAGGGCTACCTCGTCGGCTCCCGAGGCTCGGTCGGCTCGTCCGTCATAGCGATGCTCGCCGATATTTCCGAAGTAAACCCGCTGCCTCCGCATTACCGCTGCCCGAAATGCCGTCACAGTGAATTTTTCACCGACGGAACTTACGGAAGCGGCTTCGATATGGACGACAAGGACTGCCCCGAATGCGGAACTCCGATGATCTGCGACGGACACGATATCCCGTTCGAGACCTTCCTCGGCTTCAAGGGGGACAAGGCTCCCGATATCGACCTCAACTTCTCGGGCGACGTTCAGTCGGACGCCCATAAATACACCGAAGTGCTTTTCGGCAAAGAAAACATATTCCGTGCCGGTACGGTAGGCACGATCGCTTCCAAGACGGCTTACGGCTATGTACGCAAATTCCTTGAAGAGCAGGGAATGATGCTTTCAAAAGCCGAGATCAACCGTCTTACCGAAGGCTGTGTGGGAATAAAGCGCACCACGGGACAGCACCCGGGCGGAATAATCGTCGTTCCCAAGCAGTACGACGTGTACGATTTTTCGCCCGTTCAGCATCCTGCAGACAAGGAGTCGAGCGACGTCGTAACGACTCACTTCGCGTTCGTTTATCTGCACGATACGATACTCAAGCTCGATATGCTCGGACACGATGTGCCGACGATGTATAAGGTGCTTCAGGAATACACCGGCATCGACGTGCTTTCCGTCCCGATGAACGACAAGAACGTAATGACGCTCTTCACGTCGCCGAAAGCGCTCGGAATCGAGCCGGACGACCTTTACAACTGCGAGACCGGCACTCTGGGGCTTCCCGAAATGGGCACTCCCTACGTCCGCGGAATGATGATGGACGCAAAGCCAAAGCGTTTTTCCGACCTGCTTCAGATATCGGGACTTTCCCATGGTACGGGGATATGGCTCGGCAACGGCGACGAGCTTATCAAAAGCGGGATATGCACGATCGACACCATTATCGGTACGCGTGACTCGATAATGCTGTATCTGCTTTCCAAGCATCTTGAACCGTCGTCTGCGTTCAAGATAATGGAATCCGTCCGTAAAGGCAAAGGCGTCAGCGACGACTATGAAAAAGAAATGCTTGCCCACGACGTGCCGGAATGGTATATCGCGTCGTGCCGCAAGATAAAGTATATGTTTCCAAAAGCGCACGCCGCCGCTTACGTTATCGCGGCGCTCAGACTTGCGTGGTTCAAGGTGTATCATCCCGTTGAGTTTTACGCCACCTATTTTACGGCGCGTCCCGACGGCATAGATTACGACCTTGCGCTGCTTTCCAAAAAGAAAATGATGGAAACGCTCAAAAAGATGGACGAAGAGACCGATACCACCGCAAAGGACGACAACATCTTCAACTGTCTGCAGATAATCAACGAAATGACGGCAAGAGGCGTGTATTTTCTGCCCGTTGACGTCTTCAAATCAAAGGCAAAGGCGTTCGTCCCCGAAAACGGAAAGATACGTCTTCCGTTCATCGCGCTTCCCGGACTCGGCGAAGCCGCGGCAATCAACCTTGAAGAAGCCGTGAAAAGCGGTGTTTCAAACCTCGAAGAACTCAAAACCAAATCGGGAATATCAAAATCGGTGCTCGAGCTTCTCAAATCAAGAAACTGCGTGGGCGATCTTCCCGAAACGAACCAGATCACTTTTTTCTGAAAGAAGGCATATATCCAAATGACCATTCACGATTCTCACTGCCACTCGATATATTCGGGCGACGTCGATAAGACGCGCGGCGCGTCGATAGACGGAATGTACGCAAGAGCGTGCGAACTCGGGCTCGGCTCCCTTGCCGTCACCGATCATCTTGAAATAGACCAGCTGATGGGCAACGTATATCCGCCGCTTGACAACGAAGGAATAAGGCGCGACATAACTGCCGCACGCGAAAAATACGCCGGAAAAATCGAAGTCATCTACGGCGTCGAGCTTGCACAGCCCTGCCACGACCTTGAAAGGGCGAAAAAAGTACTGTCGGAATACAAGCACGATTTCATAGTCGGCTCGGTACACCGCGTGCGCGAATTTCCCGATTATTCGGATATGGAATACGAAAATATGAGCGACGCGATGCTCAAACGCGCGTGGGACCTGTACCTTGTCGAAATGAAGGAGCTTATCGAATACGGCAACATAGACACCCTTGCACATATCACATATCCTTACCGCTATTTTCACCGCAACGGCAGGGAACACGTGATAAAAGTGTTTGAAAACGGCAGAGAAATATTCGAGCCGATCCTTAAACGCATTATCGAAAAAGGTATCTGTCTCGAAGTCAATACATCGGGGCTTCGTCAGCGCGACGGCACTACGTTCCCTCAGATAGACCTTATCAGATTCTACCGCGAGCTTGGCGGAGAACACATCACCGTCGGTTCCGACGCACATTACGCCTGCGATATCGGCGCCGATATCGGAAACGTTTACGCTCTTCTCAAAGAAATCGGCTTTGACCACATCTGCACATTCCGCGAAAGGAAGCCGGTGTACCGGGATATATGATAACAGAATACGCTTACGCCAAAATCAACCTTACACTCAATATCACCGGAAAACGGGCAGACGGATATCACACGCTCGATACCGTTATGCAGACCGTTTCGCTTTTCGACACCCTGGCTTTTGAAAAAGCGGACGATATCACCGTCGAATGCGGCAGCCTTTCCGGCGAAGACAATATATGCCACAAGGCGGCAAGACTGTTTTTTGAAAAAACTGCGATTTCCGGCGGAGTGCATATAAAGATCGAAAAGCATATCCCCGTCTGCGGAGGCTTCGGCGGAGGAAGCGCCGACGCAGCCGCGTCACTTCGCGGTCTTGACAGGCTTTACGGCACGTCGCTTTCTTACGACGAACTGCGAAGCCTTGCGCTCCGTCTCGGAGCTGACGTTCCGTTCCTCGTCGAAGGCGGAACGAGCCGCTGTACCGGGATCGGCGAAGTGCTTGAAAAACATACTGCCCCGACGATGTACCTATGCGTCAGCGCCGCGCACAGCGGGGCATCGACCAAAGCGATGTTTGAAGAAATAGATAAACATAATATCGGTGGCGGAAACAGCGATAAAGCAGTAGAATATATTGAAAATTCGGACGTATCCGGCATCGCATCAAGTTTACATAATGACTTTGACGGAGTGTGCTGCGCCCTCTGCCCCGAATGCGGTGAAATAAAAGAAAAGCTCATTTCCTTCGGTGCGCTCAATTCGATGCTCACGGGCAGCGGCACCGGCGTTTTCGGCATCTTTGAAACCAAGGCGCTCGCCGACAAAGCAGCCGAAAGACTTGCGGAAGAAGGATTTTTTGCGTCATCCGTACAAAGCCTGAATAAATAACTGCCTCGCCGTCAATAATCATTGACGAGGTGGTAAAAAATGGAAAAAAGAAAATTCACATTGTCATTTGCGCTCACTCTTGCACTTTGCGTACTTATCACGTTTGTCTGCGAAGCTATCCTGCCGTTCGATGAAGAAAAGATCTATGACGGCATAATACGCCTTCACGTTATAGCAGACTCCGACAGCGAAGAAGACCAGGCGGTAAAACTGCTCGTGAGGGATGCGATACTTAAAAACGCTCCCGGACTTTTCGACGGAAGCGATATAGACGAAGCCCGCGTTATTGCCGCTTCGTCGTGCGGCGAACTCAAAAAGATCGCCGATTCCGTCTTGAGCGACAACGGGTTCGATTACCGTTCGGAGGTCTTTTTTTCGAGCGAGGATTACCCGACGCGCATCTACGACGGCTGTACTTTTCCGGCAGGCAGGTATCTTTCGGTGCGCGTAAAGCTCGGCAAAGCCGAAGGACATAACTGGTGGTGCGTTCTGTTCCCGCCGCTTTGTCTCGGTGCGTCGTCGGTGATAACCAAAGTGTCGCCGGATGCGGCAAAGGTCTGCACCGGAAAAGGGATAACACACAAAATTAAACTCAAAATATTGGAATTGTTCAGATAGAGAGGTGAAAACGATGCTGTACAGAATAATCGGCAGAGCCGGAAGCGGAAAAACCGAATATATACGGACGCTTCTTGAAGAAAAGGTGTCTCTCGGCGTTCCCTGCGTCGTCATCGTTCCCGTACAGCAGTCGATGGAATACGAAAAAGACGTTTTCGCTTTTCTCGGAAGCAAAGCAAATCTCAATACCGAGATCCTTACGTTTGACCGTCTGCCCAACCGTACCTACCGTGAATACGGCGGACTTGCCGTGTCTTACGCCGACGAAGGCGGCAGAGCGCTGCTTATGTCGGCAGCCGCGGAAAACGTAAAGGAAAAACTCGTTTCTTTCAGAAACGTGTCGGAAGAAAACACGTTCATTCTCAAAATGCTCGACACGTCAAGACTGCTCAAGGAAAACGGTCTTGATGTGTCGTCTCTCGCACGTGGAGGCATATCTCCGCGCACGTCCGCAAAAGCCGCCGAAACGTCGCTCATCCTCGGCGAATACGAAACGCTGCTCAAAAACGGGCTTGGCGACAGCCGTGATATCCTTACGCTGTATGCCGAATCCCTTAAAACTATGCCGTTTTTCAGGGGAAAGACCGTTTTTGTGGATTCCTTCAACTCATTTACCGAGCAGCAGCATACCGTGCTTGACCGTATCGCGTCGCAGTGCGACGATATGTACGTTTCGCTCTGCTTTGACAAGGACGACAGAAGCGGCACTTTTTCGTCCCCGTTCGTCTCTTACGAAAGGCTTTCGCGTCATAACAAGGCGCGTGACATCGTACTCGGCGAAAGCCGCAGATACGCAAAGGAAAGCCTTAAACATATCGAAGCGAATCTGTGGAACAACTGCGCGTCGGAAACTCCCGACGACGGAGGCTTGGAATTCATACGCTGCGCCGACAAATTCGCCGAATCGGAAGCGGCTTCTTCTGCGATAACGAAGCTCACACGGAACGGTTACAGATACAAGGATATCGCGGTCATCGCACGTTCACCCGATACATATTCCGGTATAATCGATACCGTTCTTGAAAAACACGGCATAAGCTGCTTTTTCTCGTCGGGCGAAAGTCTGCTCATAAAACCGCTCGTGTCGTTCGTGCTTTCTTCCCTTGAAGCATACGAAAACAACTATCCGCTTCCCGCGATGAAGCGCATAATCAAAAGCGGATATCTTCCGCTTTCGGAAAGGGAAGCCGAAGCCCTCGTCAGATACGCCGAAAAATGGAATATCCGCGGAAAAAACTGGATAAACGGAAAAGAATGGCTGATGAATCCGTCCGGCTACAAGACGACTCCGAACAGATACGAGGAGTTTACGCTTTCTCTTGTCAACTCGGCAAGGGAAAAGACGGTGGGCGTACTTTCGGCGTTTGACGCCGAACTGAAAAACGTGAAAACCGCGTCGGACGGTGCAAAGGCGGTATATTTCCTGCTTGAAGAAGTGAACGCTTCCGAAAAACTCCGTTCCAACGCACTTTCGCTTAAAAAAAGCGGCGACGAAGCGGCGTCGCGCAGGCTCGTCAGGCTTTGGGACGTCGTCATAAACTGCCTTGACCAGCTTTATAACATAGCCGGCGAACGCGAAATGAGCGTTTCAAAGCTGAGGGCAAGGCTCGAACTTATGCTCGGCGAATATTCGCTCGGCACTCCGCCCGCCTTCTGCGATTCCGTCGTCATCGGCGGTGCTTCGGTGTTCCGCGGCGCGTCGCCCAAAGCCGTGATACTTCTCGGTGCGAACGACGGCGTTTTTCCGGCGTCTCCGTCGCTCGCAAGCGTGTTCGACGAAAGCGAGATAAAGGAGCTTGAAAAGAGCGGATTGTATTTTGAAGAGAGCTTCGACAACCGGCTCGACAACGAAAAGCTCTTCTTCTACACCGCCTGCGCTCTCCCGTCCGAAAAACTCATTTGCATATATACCGCGTCCGACGAAAGCCGCCCGTCTGTCGGTGCGCTTCGCCTTATGGCGCTTTGCCCCGACGCAAAGGTCACGGATTTTTCAAAAGACGCTTCTTCATTTATCTTTTCACCTTCCTCTGCCGGTGAAAACGCTTCCTTTGCCGATCCGCTGTCCAGAGAACTTCTTGCGTCAAAGGGCATCGACGACGTAAAAAGAGTGAAAGAAAATCCGCTTTGCTTTGCAAAAGCAAAAATAAAAACGCCGAAAACGGAGACGATGAAGATATCCCCGTCGAGAATGGAAAGATACGCATACTGCCCGTTTTCGTATTTCGGCAGATATGTGCTTGGTCTTGACGAGAACAGAAAAGCCGAATTCGGCTCTGCCGAGATAGGAGATTTTATCCACAGCCTGTTAAAGGTCTTCGTTTCGGAAAACGTAAAGGACGGAGTTTTCGTGTCCCCCGATGATGCCGATATTGCAAAAAGAGTGGACGGATTTACCGATACATATATGTTTGAACTTTGCGGAGAAAGCGCAGGGAGCAAACGATTTGCCTATACGGTATCGCGGCTCAAAACGACGCTTCGCCTACTGCTTCGCAACGTGTCCGACGAGCTTGCATCTTCCGATTTCGTACCCGTGGGATTTGAAATACCGTCCTCCGACGCCGGATGCGTCTACGTCACCGAACGCGGTATGAAATTAAGACTCAACGGCAGGATCGACAGAGTGGACGAATACAAAAAGAACGGCAGGACCTACGTCCGTATCACCGACTACAAAACGGGGAGCAAGACATTTGACCGCAAAGCGCTCGACTACGGACTTGATATGCAGATGCTTCTGTATATGTTCGCCTACAATTCCTCACGCGGCGACGCATCACCCGCGGCGGTGCTGTATCTTCCGGCAAAGCTTGAAAAGATCGGTACCGACGGAAGAACTGATATGGATGAACTGTCGGACGAAATAGACAAGAATTTCAAACGCATCGGTCTTGTCACGGATGACATCGAAATAATCAATTCGCTTGAAAAAGGCGACAAAAAGCGTTATATCCCCGTGAGCATAAACAAAAACGGAGAACTTAATCTTCGTAATGCGTCGCTTGAAAGCGCGGAAGGCTTCGGCAAACTGAAAAACAAGACCGAGAACTGTCTGAAAAAACTTGCGTCCCTTATCGCCGACGGCGAAATGAACGTGTCGCCGGTCTGCCTTTCCGAGTCATACGACGCCTGCCGGTACTGCTCGTTCAAAACTATGTGCCGGCTTGCGGGCGACATTTCCGTAAGGTGTAAAAAAGGCATTGCGGAGGATGAAAACGATGGGTAACGAAGTAAAATATTCACTTTCGCAAAAAGAAGCGATCTATACCGAGGGCAAGACGCTTCTCGTTTCCGCGGGTGCCGGCAGCGGCAAGACCACCGTACTTACGCAGCGGATACTCGAACACATAAAAAACGGCACCGACATTTCCGAACTCCTCGTCGTCACGTTCACCAAAGCCGCGGCGGCGAATATGAAAGAAAAACTTTATATGGCGCTTCTCGCCGAGTCGGCGCTTCACCCGACCGACGTAAGACTGACACGCAACGTCTATATGATACCGTCGGCGAGGATATCGACCATACATTCATTCTGTCTTGACACGGTAAAAGGCAATTTTGAAACGCTTTCTCTGTCGCCGTCGCTCCGTGTCGCCGACGTGAACGAAAGCGCGATACTGCTTGACGAATGTATCGAAAAGTGCATAGACGAGCTGTTTGAAAACGACGCGGAATGGTTCGTCTGCCTCTGCGACGCATTCACGGGCGAAAAGTCGCTGAATAAGTTTAAGGAAACGGTAAAAACCGTTTATTCAAGATACCGCTCGTTCCCGTTCTGGAAGGACTATATAAAAAGATCCGCCGAAAAAAAGGCGGAAGACTTTGAAAAAGCAAAAAAAGACGGCTTTATCAACTCCGTTATCGGAACGGAACTGAGAAAGACCGCGGCAAAACATATTTCTTACGCCAAAAAAACGGCTGATGACATCTTCGACACCGTTTCCGTCGCGTCGCAGAAGGAAAGCCATATCTCACCGCTTGAACTGCTTTGCGAAGGCATCGATCGCATCCATTCCGTACTCGCGGACGGAAATGCGTCGTATACGGATATTTCGAATGCGTTTGAAGCCTATACGGCAAAAAAAGCTTTTACCAGGGGGCTTGATCCGGCTGTCGCCGCCGAATATACGCGAATGAAAACGCGCGCTTCCGACGCCGTGGGGAAAGCAAAAAGGCTGTTCGCTTCCTCCGAAGCTGACGTGATAAGCGATTACGAAAGCTCCGTGCGCCTCAACGACCTTATGAACAGATTTATCCTCACCGTCGATGAGATGTTTTCGGAAGCCAAAAGAAAAAGGGGGATCATCGAGTTTCCCGACCTTGAACAGTTCACGCTCGAGCTTCTCGGTGAAAACACCGCCGGAGGCGTGATAAGGACACCGCTCTGCAATGAACTGCGAAAGACGATAAAAGAAATTTACATAGACGAATATCAGGATATCAACCCGATACAGGATATGATATTCGCCCTCATTTCAAAAGACGACAACCGCTTTATGGTAGGCGACGTGAAACAGTCCATCTACCGCTTCCGCAACGCTCACGCCGATATCTTTCTCGGCTATCTGCGCGATTTCGGAGACGTCGCGTCAGACGGCAAAAACGCAAAGATCTTCCTTTCCGAAAATTACCGAAGCAAAAAGCCGATACTCGAATTCGTGAACACGCTGTTCGATTCTCTTTATACCGAATCCACCGTCGGAGCGTCGTACGAAAACGAAAGAATGATCTGCGGCAGCGAAAGCACCGACGCAAAAACGTTCCCCGTAGAGGTAGCCGTTTTCAGAGATATGGAAAACAAGACCGACGCCGAAGTGGAGTACGTTTCCGAAAAAATACTGTCGCTCGTAAGGGACGAGGGCTATTCGTTCGGCGATATCGCGCTGCTTCTGCGTTCTCCCGGCGGCAGCGCCGTAGAATACAAACGCGCATTTCTGCGAAAGGATATCCCGTTCGTCATAGAAAAAGGCGGCGGCTTCATCTCGGAGCCTGAGATACTGCTTGCGCTTTCCGTCCTTCGCGTTATGGACGATCCGTACGACGATATCTCGCTGGCTTCGTCTCTCCGCAGTCCCGTTTTCGGCTTTTCAGCCGACGACCTTTATTATCTCAAGTCGCGTTTCGCTTACGATTCGCTTTATGACTGCGTAAAGCAGGGGAACGCATACCGCCGCCGTCACCAAAACAAAGGCGCATCGTATAAAGCGAACAAGCCTTACTCGTCGGTGACGCGCAAAGAGTATGTATTTCCTCCGCACGGGATACGTTCATACGAGAGAAAATGCGAGGAAGTATATGAAAAATGTGCTTCTTTTATCGAAAAACTGCGTGTTCTCCGCGCTCCCGGTGCCGAATGTCCGAGCAGCCGGATGATATGGAATATGTACGCGCAGACACATCTCGTGTCGCTCTGCGCCGCCGAAAAGAACGGCAAAAAGCGGGTAAAAAACCTCAACCGCCTTTATTCCATAGCACTTGACTATGAAAAAACGTCGCTCAAAGGGCTTTCGGGGTTCCTTTCGTATATCGACGACGTTTCGTCGTCTCTTGACAAAAACGCATCCGACGAGGTCTCCGATCCCGACTGCGTGAGGATATTGTCGCTCCACGCTTCAAAGGGGCTCGAATATCCCGTCTGCTTCGTGTCGTCGCTCGGAAAGCAGTTCAACCTTGACGACACAAAGAAAAACCACATCCTCACCGACGACGGTTTCGTCTATTACGACCTGCGCTCCGCCGGCGGGATAGCCGAATACACTCCCGTCGTAAAGCTGATGGCGGAGGAGGACGAACGTAAAGCCATACTCCGCGAGGAGCTGCGATGTCTTTACGTTTCGCTGACACGCGCAAAGGAACGGCTTTTCGTAACGGGCAAGATCGACGGAGAAGCCCCGGAGGAAGTCGATTTCTTCGCGTCGAACGACTGTATGAGCTGGATATATCCGATAATAGCGGGCAAGGAAAGCCCGTACTATGAGATACACGAATTCAGCGGCGATACGGAAACCGAAAAGGAAGAATGCGAAAATCCAAAGCCGGCTGTCGTTCCGAAAGAGACGTTCTATCCGTATGAGGTGTTCGCGTCTGCACTCGAAAATATACCTTACGACAAAAACGGCTGTACAGTTCCGTCAAAGGCTTCCGTTTCGGAAATGCGGAAGGGAATACTCGAAGACGACGAATATACCCGCACTCTTTCGCAAAGTGACGCAAGGCGAAAACCCGTTTTTGCGTCCGCCGATTCTGACAGCGCGTCCAAGGGTACCGCGACGCACCTGTTTATGCAGTTTGCCGATTTCGGCAGCACCGTGAAAAACGGCATAAAAGCCGAAATGGAAAGATTAAGGGAAATACGGATGGTGTCCGACACCGATATTTCGCTTATGAACGTAAAGGAGCTTGATACCTTCTTCCGTTCCGACTTGTGCCGCGAAATAATGACTTCCGATTATGTGATGCGTGAAAAACGCTTCAATATCATCGAAGATTCCGTGTCATTCACCTCCGTAAAAGGCGAAAAAGTTATGGTGCAGGGCGTTATCGACTGCTTTTTCAGAACACCTGACGGCAATTACACCGTCGTCGATTACAAGACCGACCGCGTGAGCTTTGCCGACGGCGAAAAGGTGCTTACAGACCGACATTCGTTCCAGCTCGGCTATTACAAACGAGCGGTCGAGCTTATCACGAACGGAAAAGTTACAAGAACGCTTATCTATTCGTTCTGCCTCGGAAAGGCGATAGAGGTAAGACTATGAAAGACAGACCGGCAGGAAAGATCGACGTTATCGGGATAGACGCCTGCAAGGGATATTTCCCGGATGACGAAAAACTCGTCTTCCGCGAGACGGACGACATAAAGGGCGCACTTGAAGTCACCGACGGAAAAACCGTTTACGGCTATGTGACGGGCAATTATTCGCTTTTCATCAAAGCCGTCATCGCTTCCGGCGAAGACGTGTACTGCGTAAAGGAAAGCGAAAAGATCGTTGACGCTTCAAAGGTCTGTACCGTGAACGCATGTCGCAAATACAGAAAGATTTAATTATAAATTACAAATTTCAAATTACAAATTAAGGAAATTATTTTCGCACACGGTGCGAAAATAATAACCTCACTTCTTCACTATTACTTCTTACTTCTTACATCAAAGAAATCGGGCTGCATTTTCGCTGCAGCCCTGTTTTGTATTGCTCAAAGCACTATATTCGTTATCATATAGTTGAGATATGACTTGTATGCCATCTTGTCGGCGACAAGGCGGCGCATATCATAAAGGATGTTCGGCGGGATCCTGTCGGCTTCCTCGGTCGAAAGGGTGTTCTTCATCATTTTGTCAAGATACAGAGCCTCGTGGATGTCCATCGTCGTTATCGCGCTGTCGCGCAGACAGATGACCTTTTTCATCTGACCGCTCACGAGCGTTTCGACTGCGGCGCAGCCCATCTGGGTGGCAAGAACTCTGTCGCGGAGCGTGGGAGATCCGCCGCGCTGTATGTGCGCGGGGCGCACGAAACGGGTGTCGATGCCCGTTTTTTCTTCGATTTCTGTGCAGAGGTGTTCGCAGTAATCGCTTCCGACACCTTCGCTGGCGATGATTATGAAATTGCGCTTTCCGTTTTTGCGGGCATCTATCATCTTGGCAAAGAGCTTGTCGAAATTGGTGGGGATTTCGCGTATGACGGCGCAGATCGCACCGACCGCTATCGCCGTGTTGAGCGCGATATCGCCGGCTTCGCGTCCCATAACCTCAACGACGTTGCATCTTGCGTGGCTTTCGCCGGTGTCGCGCAGTTTGTCCACAAGATCGACAACGGTGTTCATCGCCGTGTCGAAGCCTATCGTAGCGTCGGTGGAAGCGATATCGTTGTCTATCGTGCCGGGGATGCCTATGCAGGGAACGCCTGCGTCGGTAAGATCGACCGCTCCGCGGAACGTACCGTCGCCGCCTATGGTGACGATACCGTCGAGCTTCCATTCACGGCAGACCGAGACGGCTCTTTCGATGCCTTCTTTTGTCTTGAACTCGTCGCTGCGTGCGGTGTAAAGCATAGTGCCGCCGCGGTTGATTATGTACGAAACGTCGCGTTCCGCAAGCTGCTTTATTTCGTTGCTGATAAGTCCCTGATATCCGTTGTAGATGCCGAAGACCTCGATGCCCTTGACAAGCGCAAGACGCGTGACGGCGCGTACCGCCGCGTTCATACCGGGCGCGTCGCCTCCCGAGGTAAGCACACCTATTCTTTTGAAATTGCCCATACACCTTTCCCCCGTTTTTATATTATGATGGCTATATTATATAATGTAAAATATGATTTGTCAATCATAATACGCGGCGTTCTATTGACATTTTGTACAAAAAGTGATACTATGTAACAAATATTAAGATACAAGAGGAAGTATTATGGATATCAAAGGCAAACTCGGCGGACTCGGCAAACTTTTCGGCAAATAAAAAATAAAAGATATTGAGGCGGCTATGCCGCCTCAAACACATATTATATAAGTAAAAGGCGGTTTTTCTATGAAGCGTGCAAGCGGTGTTTTAATGCATATCTCGTCCCTTTGGGGCGATCATTCCGAAGGTTCCTTCGGTACCGAAGCAAAAGAGTGGATAGATTTTATTGCGTCAATGGGATTTTCCTATTGGCAGGTACTTCCGTTCTGCCTTCCCGATTCCTACAATTCCCCGTATAAATCGTTCAGCGCGTTCAGCGTGAATCCGTTTTTCATCGACCTGAACGATCTGCACAAAAAAGGTCTGCTCACACGCGAAGAGCTTGACGATGCAAAGCAGAAAACGCCGTATACCTGCGAATTCAAAAGGCTTCATAGCGAAAGATTTGCGCTCCTTTCCAAAGCCGCTCACCGTTTCACCGACGTTCGTGAGATCGAAAACTTCTTCGCGTCGCATCCGCAGACCGAAAAATTCTGCGTCTTTATGGCACTGCGTGAAGCGAATGGCGGCAAAGCGTGGGACGAATGGACTGTGAACGAGCCGGATGCAGAAACTCTGCTCGTGTGGAAGTTCACGCAGTATATGTTCTTTGCCCAGTGGACGGAGATAAAGAAATACGCCAACGAAAAAGGCATTTCCGTCATCGGCGACATACCCATCTACGTCGATTGGAACAGCTCCGACGTCTGGGCGAATCCCGAACTGTTCCTGCTTGACAAAACAAAGCATCCAGCCCTTGTCGCAGGCGTGCCGCCCGATTACTTCTGCGCCGACGGACAGCTGTGGGGAAATCCGCTCTACGATTGGGAAAGAATGGAAAAAGACGGCTTTGCGTGGTGGAAAGAACGCATTTCCTTTATGACGGAGCTGTTCGACGGCGTGAGGATAGACCATTTCAGAGCGTTCGAGTCGTATTACGCCATCGACTCGTCCGAAAAGACCGCAAGAAACGGCAAGTGGGTGAAAGGCCCCGGAATGAAGCTCATTTCGGCGCTTAAAAGCGCGACGGATAAGCTCCTTATCGCGGAAGACCTTGGCGATATCACCGAAGACGTCGTGAAACTCGTGCGCGACAGCGGCTTCCCCGGAATGAGGATAATGCAGTTCGCGTTCCTCGGCGACGCTTCTTCTCCGCATCTGCCGCATAACTACATAAACAACTGCATCGCCTATACCGGCACTCACGACAACAACACGCTGCTCGGCTACGTCTGGGAAGCGTCGCCGGAGGAAAGGCGAAAGCTGTTCGATTACTGCGGCTACGAAAGCGACGATATCCACCGCTGCTACGACAGTATACTGCGTACTCTGTTTGCGTCGTCCGCGGGACTTGTGATACTGCCCGTGCAGGATCTGCTCCTTTACGGAAGCGATACGCGCCTCAATCACCCCGGTCAGTGCGACGGAAACTGGGAATACCGTCTTACGAAAGATCAGCTCGGAAACATCAACAAAAAGAAATTTTCCGATTGGAACCGTATATACGGCAGATAATTTTTACATCAAAGCAGATTGATTTGCTCATCAATCTGCTTTTTTTGCTGCCGTTTTATTTTCAAAAACGGTTTTTTTGATTTGAAAAAATGCAAAAAATCGTCCGCACAAATGCAAAAAAATGCACCAATATAAAAAATACACGGTAAAAATGAAAGTTTTACTTGACAAATCGCAAAAAACGGTGTATAAATTATCTGTATCTGCATAATTGAAACGTGACAAGTGCGCGTTTCGTTCTTTCATTCTTTCATTTTTAATTGTGATTATGCGGCACGATCAACGATTTGACTGAAATCGGTTTGCAAAAAGGAGTGAGCGATATGGATAAAAAAATGCTCGTATATATACTGAAAAGGCTGGGACTCGCGCTGCTCACTCTTTTCATAATAATAACCGTTACGTTCTTCATAATGCACGCCGTTCCGGGCAGCCCGTTCGTCGGTGAAAAAGCGATCCCTCAGTCCACGATGGATGCACTCAACGCAAAGTACGGACTCGATAAGCCTCTCGGCGTACAGTATCTTATCTATCTCAAAAACGCGGTACAGCTCGATTTCGGTCAGTCCATTTATTATAAAGGGCTCAACGTGATGGAGCTTGTTATGCAGGGCTTTGCCACGTCGGCATTCATCGGGCTCAGCGCCGCGGTGCTTGCAATAATAATCGGGCTTGTCCTCGGCTCTTATGCCGCAGTCAAGCGTTCAAAATGGCAGGATAAACTCATCCTCATACTTTCCACCGCTTCGGTCTCGGTGCCGTCGTTCGTTATCGGCGTCGTCGCGCTGTGGACTCTCACCGTCAAATGGAAGGTCTTTCCGTCGATGGGCTGCTCCATTCAGAGCGTGTTCTCCGGTGAAGGCTCGATTATGGGACTTATACTGCCGATAATAGCGCTGTCGCTCTATCCTTCGGCGTACATAACCCGCCTTACACGTTCTTCTATGCTCGATTCGCTCGGTCAGGACTATATCCGCACCGCAAGAGCAAAGGGCGTTCCCGAAAAGAAGGTGCTTTTCAAGCACGCGCTCCGCAACTCGCTTGCTCCCGTGATCTCTTACGCAGGTCCGATGATCGCCTATATCGTTACCGGCTCTTTCGTCGTTGAAAGCATTTTCTCCGTTCCCGGTATCGGCGGATATTTCATAGACTCAATCAAAAACCTTGACTATACGATGATAATGGGCACCACCGTTCTTCTTTCGGTGCTGATGCTCGCTATGAACCTTGTGAGCGACATACTCTACAAGGTGATAGATCACCGTGTCGATTTCTCGTGATCGGGGAGGGCAGACTGAAATGGCAGAATTGAACACAAACAGACCAAACGACCAGATGCCGAAGAAAAATCCGTTCAGTATGCAGCTCGATCTTTCAAAGTTTGAACTTGCGACCGACGAAGAAAAGGCTCAGCAGGATCGAATGCGCGAAAGCACGAGCTTCCTCAAGGACAGTCTTCGCAGACTCCGCAAGGACAAGCTCTCGATGACTTGCCTTATTATAGTCGTCCTGCTTACTTTTACCGCATTTATCGTTCCTTTGTTCTATCCTTACGATTACAGCACAAGCTCCGGCAACCGCGACAGTATCGCGGGCGAATTCCTCGGTCCGTTCGAGTATTCGATGCGTGAAAAGATCCTTATGAGCGAAAACGCCGTATTTATGGGCTGGGCGCACGGAAAAGAGGATATATCTCACTATTACGGGCTTCTCGTTATCGACAGCGAGGAATACCTTAACGAAGTAAAAGAGTATTTCGTTACCGATACGGTGACGTTCGGAGACGCTACCGAACTCCTTTACGCCGTCTGGGGCGTTGACGCCGACGGTGACGGTGTCGGAGATTACGGAGCCGATCTCTTCAAGTATGACGAAAGCAAAAACGTCATTTCTCCGCGTTATAAGCTGACTTACGATCTCAACGGCGGCAGCGGAACGGTACCGACAGACGATTTCGGCTACGTTCCGGCTGACAAAATAGTGCCGAGCAACGAAACGTCCGATTTCAAAAAGGACGGCGCGGTGTTTGCCGGCTGGACTGCGGAAGGCGCACTTCCCGTGCTTGACGCATCCAATTTCGGTGAATACGGCGAAAAAATTATCAGCAAGAATTTCAGCGTTTCTTCCGATACCGTGCTTTACGCCGTATGGGCGGCTGATGCCGACGGCGACGGAATAGCCGACGAAGGCGTTGAAGTCAATTACAGATATAGCGGAAAGGGCAGAACCGACCGTTACAGACTTACTTACGACGGAAATATGAGCGTCGAAAGCGCTCCCGTTGACTCTAACACTTATGCGGCGGGCGATATCGTCACTCCGACCGCGCAGAAACTCACCAAGCAGTCGCAAAGCGTGTTCCCGCATATTCTCGGCACCGACGAACTCGGACGCGACTATGCGATAAGAATAATCGTCGGCACCCGCGTATCGCTGCTCGTCGGCATTATCGCGGCAGTTGTCGTCGTTATCATCGGCGTACTTTACGGCGCGATTTCCGGCTATTTCGGCGGAAAAGTTGACCTTGTGATGATGCGTATCGTCGATATCATCTATTCGCTCCCCGATACCCTCATAATCATACTGCTTTCCGTCGCGTTCAAGGATATTTTCCAGAACGGGCCGCTCTCATCCGTTGTCGATAAACTCGGCGGCGTCGGACTCGTGAGCATCCTCATCGTGTTCGCTCTCCTTTACTGGGTAGGTATGGCACGCCTTGTCAGAGGTCAGGTGCTTTCCCTCAGAGAACAGGAATTCGTCCTTGCGGCAAAAGCCTGCGACGCTCCGGCACGTTGGATAATCTTCAAACATATGCTTCCCAACTGCATTTCCGTCATTTTCATTTCGGCGGCATTGCAGATACCGTCCGCAATATTCACCGAAAGCTTCCTCAGCTATCTCGGTATCGGCGTTTCGATCCCTATGCCGAGCCTCGGCTCGCTTGCTTCCAACTACCGCGGACAGATGACGATAGACGGCAGAGGATATCTGTTCATCCTTCCCGCCATCATCATATTCCTTCTTGTGCTTTCGCTCAACCTGCTCGGTCAGGGACTCCGCGATGCCTTCGACCCCAAGCTTCGTGAAAAATCGTAAGCGGAAAGGCAGGTAGAATAATGAGTTATCTTGAAGTCAAAAATTTAAGAACATCTTTCTTTACCCATTCGGGCGAAGTAAAAGCCGTTGACGATGTTTCGTTCACTCTCGATAAGGGCGAAGTCCTCGGTATCGTCGGTGAATCCGGCTCCGGCAAAAGCGTTACCGCTTACTCCATTCTGCAGATCCTCACAAGCCCCGGCAAGATCGTCGGCGGCAGCGTAAAGGTCGACGGTACGGAACTTGTCGGATGCGACGAAGCCACCATACATTCGATACGCGGCAACAAGATCAGCATAATCTTCCAGGACCCGATGACGAGCCTTAACCCGGTCTATACCGTGGGCAATCAGCTTATTGAAGCGATAAGGCTCCACACCGACAGAGATAAAAAGCAGGCTTACGACAGAGCGATCGAAATGATGGAACTTTGCGGCATCAACGATCCTCCGCGAAGAATGAAACAGTACCCCTACGAAATGTCCGGCGGTATGCGTCAGCGTATAATGATCGCAATGGCGCTTGTCTGCGAACCGGATATACTCATCGCCGACGAGCCGACGACCGCGCTTGACGTTACGATACAGGCGCAGATACTCGAGCTTATGAAATCGCTTCAGAAGCAGCTCGGTATGGCGATAATCCTCATCACTCACGACCTCGGCGTCGTCGCCGGTATGTGCGATAAGATAAACGTAATGTACGCCGGCAAGATCGTCGAAAGCGGAACGGCAAACGACATCTTCTATTCGCCGAAGCACGAATACACCAAGGGACTTCTTACGTCCATCCCGAATATCGCATCCGACGAAAAGACCAGACTTATCCCCATTGCGGGCACGCCGGTCGATCTTCTCAGTATGCCGGCAGGCTGCGCTTTTGCCCCGAGATGCCCCAACTGTATGAAGATATGCCTTACGGAACACGCACCGGTTATGGAATTCGGCGGCATACACACTTCAAGCTGTTGGATGAACGTAAAGGAAATGGCGCAAAAGAACGTTTCCGACGGTACGAAAGGAGCTGACAGCAATGAGTGAAGAAAAAAAAGCACCGCTTATTGAGGTCAGAGACCTTAAAAAGTATTTCACGATCAACAGCGGATTTTTCAAATCGAAGCAGCTCAAAGCCGTCAACGGCGTTTCCTTCTCGATAGAAGAAGGCAAAACGCTCGGACTTGTCGGCGAATCCGGCTGCGGAAAAACCACGGTCGGACGCACGCTTATGTACCTTTACGAGCCGACCGACGGCGAAATAATCTACCGCGGCAAACAGGTCAGGACGAGAAAAGACGTAAAAGAACTCAGAAGCAAGATGCAGATGGTCTTTCAGGATCCGTATTCGTCGCTCGACCCGCGTATGACGGTCTCCGATATCATCGCCGAGCCTCTCGACGTGCATAAAATGTATGCCGCGAAAGAGGAACGCGCACACCGTGTAAAAGAGCTTATGGACGCCGTGGGACTTTCGTCCGAACACGCAACGAGATACGTTCACGAATTTTCCGGCGGTCAGCGTCAGAGAATAGGCATCGCACGCGCTCTTGCGATGAATCCCGAAATGATTATATGCGACGAGCCGGTGTCGGCGCTTGACGTGTCGATCCAGGCGCAGGTCATCAATATGTTTGAGGATTTGCAGAAGGACCGCGGACTCACTTATCTGTTTATAGCTCACGATCTTTCCGTCGTCAAACATATTTCCGACGATATCGCGGTTATGTACCTCGGCAAGATAGTCGAAGTCGCTCCCGCAAACGAGCTTAACCGCAATCCGATCCACCCCTACACCATCTCGCTTCTTTCCGCAGTCCCGATCACCGATCCGGAACTTGAAAGAAAACGTCAGCGCATCGTGCTCGAAGGCGATGTGCCGAGCCCGCTCAACGTACCGAGCGGCTGCCCGTTCAGGACGAGATGCCCTTACGCTACCGAAAGATGCGCGGCAGAATGTCCGCCGCTCGTCGAACGCAGCCCGGGACATAAGGTCGCCTGCTTCGAGAAATGATCATAGATTGTAACGTTAAAACGTACAATATAAAAAATAAAATGGAGGAAACACTATGAAAAGAATCTTCGCGCTTGTTCTCGCTCTTCTTATGGTAACGGTTGCTCTTGCAAGCTGTGCCGAAGAGAACAAAAAGGAATACCTCAAAGACATCACTGTCTGCGTAGGTCCTGACCCCGAAACGATCGACCCCGCTCTCAACTCTTCCGTTGACGGTGCGATCATGCTCACCAACGCTTGTGAAGGCGTTTACGCTTACGCTGCCGGCGCTGACGGCAAACCCGTTATCGTTCCCGGCTGCGCAAAAGAAATCGTTAAGCCGACCGCACTCGAAGGCGGCAAGTATCAGTACGTCATCACCCTTAAAGACGGTCTTAAATGGTCTGACGGCAAAGAACTCAAAGCTTCCGATTTCGCTTATTCCTGGCAGAGAGCTGCTGAACCCGCTACCGCTGCCGACTACTGCTATATGTTCGACGTCATCGACGGCTTCTCCTATGAAGATGACTGCAAACTCAACGTTGTAGCAGACGATGAAAAGAACACCCTTACCATCATTACCGGTTCTTTCTGCAGCTATTTCGATCAGCTCCTCGCTTTCCCGACCTATTATCCCGTTCGCAAGGATCTCGTTGAAGCAGGTCCCGACACTTGGGCAACCAAACCCGAAACCTACGTTACCAACGGCCCGTTCAGAATGAAATCCTGGACTGTCGGTTCCCAGATCGTTTTCGAAAAGAACCCCAACTACTGGGATGCTGATTCCGTAAAACTCGACACCATCACTTTCTTCCTCTCTGACGACGATGACGCTATCTTCGCCAACTACACCAACGGCACCATCCAGTACACCACCACCGTTCCCGTTGCTCAGATCCCGACTCTCAAAGCTGACGCCAACAGAATGAACAAAGATTTCTTCATTGGCGACTATATCGGCACCTATTATCTTGAATTCAACGTAGAAAAATCCTTCGCTCCCGAAGGAAAGACCTTCACCGAAAAAGAAGACGCTGAAATCAGATACGCTTTCTCTCTCCTTATCGACCGTAACTACATCGTTGAAAACATCACCGCAGCAGGTCAGACTCCGGCTTACGGCTTCGTACCCGCAGGTATGGGCGACGGCACCGGCAAGATCTTCCGCAGCGAAGCTGAAAAATGGTGGAGCGTTGACAAGGCAGACCTTGAATCCAACAGAGCAACAGCTGTTGAAATTCTTAAGAAATACTACACCTATGACGAAGCAGCCGGCAAATTCACCGACATCCCCAAATTCGAATATTCCATCAACCCGACTTCCGGCAACGTTGCTATAGCTGAAGCTATCCAGAGCCAGTGGTCGGCTTACGGCATCGAAGTTTCCATCGATACCCGTACATGGTCCGTTATTCAGACCGCTCTTACCGAAGGCGACTTCACTATGTGCCGTCTCGGCTGGATCGCTGACTACGACGACCCCGTTAACTTCCTCGAGATCCTCCTTTCCGGTTCCGGCAACAACCATCCTCACCTCGGCAAAGACGGTGCCAACGGCAGCGCTGCCATCTATGGCCCCAACGGCAACCAGAAATGGGCTGATTACGATGAACTCATCGCTAAGATCAAAACCGAAGCTGACGCTGAAAAACGTGCTGAGTATATGTATGAAGCAGAAGAATGGATCCGCGATACCTACACCATCATTCCTCTTTACTACTACACCAACCCGTATCTTGCAAGCCCCAATCTCGAAGGCTATCTCTACTCCAACCTCGGCTGGGTATCCTTCAAGAATGCTACCTTCAGCAAATAATAACTAATAAAATATCTTTTACAGGGTGTTCTTCGGAACACCCTGTAAAATTTTGCAATAGACTATTTACAAAAACGGTGTGATATGGTATAATATGCAAAAGGCAATGGAGGTAAGACTATGAAAAAACTCAATGTTGTTATCTGGAACGAATTCAGACACGAAAAAACGAACGAAGAAGTCAAAAAACTTTATCCGAACGGCATACACGCTTTCATCAGGGATTTCCTCAGCGTGAACGATGATCTCGATATAACGCTTGCGTCTCTCGACGAACCCGACCAGGGACTTCCCGATGAACTGCTGAACAAGACCGACGTCCTTCTGTGGTGGGGACATATGGCACATCACGAAGTCAACGACGCACTTGTCGAAAAGATAAGAAAGCGCGTTTATTCGGAAGGAATGGGCTTTATCGCTCTCCATTCCGCACATAAATCCAAACCGTTCGATACCATCGTTGGCACCTCCGGCAACCTTTCGTGGGGCAGAAATCAGAAAGAAGTTATGTGGACTATGCTCCCGACTCATCCGATCGCCGCAGGAATCCCCGATCATTTCGTACTTGACGAAGAAGAACTTTACAGCGAACCGTTCTACATTCCTCAGCCCGACGCTCTCGTTTTCGGCGGATGGTACGAAGACGGCTACATTATGCGTACCGGCTGCTGCTTCCTCAGAGGGGCGGGAAAGGTGTTCTATTTCCAGCCCGGTCACGAGACCTGTCCGTCCTATTATAACGAATACGTTCAGCGCATAATCAAAAACGCCGTTTATTGGGCTGCTCCCAACGATTTCGGCTTTGAAATGACCGACGGCTGCCCGATGCTCACCAAGAAATCGTTTGAATAAAAATAATACATAAAGAAAGGAAAACATTATGTCAAAAAAACTTCTTGCCGGACTTTTGGTTTTTTTAATGCTGTTCGCTTTCCTTGCTACTGCCTGCAGCGAAAATGAAACCGGCTCCAACACAAGCAAAGCATCCACCGAATCCAAGGCGGACGTTTCAAAAGACGAAGCTTCCGAAGAAGTGTCCACCGCATTCATCGAAGGACTTGATCCTACCGATGCACACGTCAACGGCTACACGATCAAATTCCTCATCCTTGCCCCCGGTCAGCTTTACGACGATGAACAGATCATCGGCTACACCGAAGAAAACACCGAAGAAGATGCCGATGCCGTCGTTGTCGCTATCGCGGAAAGAAACAACAAACTTCAGCAGGAATACGGATTCAGCATCATAAACGAAAGTATTTCGGGTGATGATTGCTATAACCGTTTTGTCGAAAGAGTAAGAAATGACAACGAAGCCGGTACCGCAGACTATCAGGTGCTTGTAGGCGGCGCAAACTTCCTTGCTCCTCTTACTGCCGAAGGTCTCTGCTATGACTTTTACGACCTCGGCGAAGGAAGCTATCTCAATGTCGACGAAGAATGGTGGGATCCCGTCACTCAGAAGGATATGAGTGTCGCAAATTCACTTTATATGATCACCGGCGATATCCTTTATTCCGACGACCAGTACACCAGATGCCTTTACTTCAACAAAGACCTTGTAAAGGATTACAAGCTCGAAAATCCGTTTGACCTCGTAAAGAGCGGCGATTGGACTCTTGACAAAATGTATGAAATGATGACGGAAGTCGCTCATCCCGGCGGAGACGGTATGATGAATGTCGAAGGCGATGACACCTGGGGACTTGTGGGCGTATCATTCGATACATATATGCTCATTATGGGCGGCGGACTTGCTCAGGTCTCCAAGAACAGCGATGATATCCCCGAATTTGCAATGCTCAATGAGCAGAACGTGACCAACTTCCTTAAAGTTTACGATGTTGTCATCGACAAACAGCGTACCTGCTTCGTCGAAGATTATTACCGTTGGGACGATGCAAACGGACATAAGGTATCCGATCATTTCTATAACAATCAGGCACTTTTCTATACCGAACACATCGGGCTCGTCAACTCCACGAAGCTTAGAGAAGCCGATATAAGATACGGTATAGTTCCTATGCCTAAGGTAGCCGACGGTCAGGAAGATTACGCTTCCACCGTCAACCCGTACCACTTCGGAATTATGTGCATTCCCATTTCCATAAACGAAGACGAGATCCCGCAGATCACCTTCTGCCTCGAAGCAATGGCTCATTACAACTACGACAACATCACTGCCATTTACTACGATCTCACCCTTAAACTCAAACGTCTCGTTGACGACGAAGACTCACCCGAAATGCTCGATATCATATTCAGAAACAGAATAGTCGATATCTCCGTCATCTTCAACTGGGCGGACTGCATCCAGTATTACAACCAGCTCCGTTCGGCAAGCAACAATTCCATTCAGTCTCATCTGCAGAGCAAGATCGGCACCTTCGAGAGCGAACTCAACAAGACGATCGACCTCTTCAAATCCCTTCAGGAAGATTAAAGCGCAATAAGCGAAAAAGTCTGTTTGCTTTCACGCAAACGGACTTTTTTTTACTTGATTTTTGTTGTGTGTTGTGATAATATGTTATAAACTAAATCGTATGAGAGGTGTTTTTATGAAACGCGAAACAGGTTATTCACGCGGTGTGAACGATGAGATCATCGCTCTTTATCCCGAATATAAAAAAAGCGGTATCGACTGCCTTGAACTCTCTCCCGGCGGCAGAGATTTTGAGAACCTCGATATAAAAAAAGCCGTCGCTTCCGCCGCCGAAGCGGGACTTCGCATCAACAGCTTCCACCTCCGTTTCGGACCTTTTGAACTTTACGACGTTTCCGCGACCGACGAAGCAAAGCGCGTCTTTGCCGTCGAATATCAGAAAAAGCACATCAAAGAAGCATCCGAATGCGGCATCAAGCTGTTCGTGCTTCACGCAAGCGGCGAACCTATTGCGGAAAGCGACAGACCGGCAAGGATCGAGGCATCCAAAAAGTCGCTTTGCGAGCTTGCCGAATACGCCGCAGCCTTCGGCTCGACCATCGCCGTCGAAGACCTGCCGAGAACTTGTCTCGGAAATTGCAGTAAAGAACTGCTCGACCTCGTTTCCGTCGATGACAGACTCCGCGTCTGCTTCGACACCAACCATCTGCTCGGCGAAAAAATATCCGATTTCGTCCGCAATGTCGGAAGCAAGATAGTGACTACCCATATTTCCGACTATAACTTCATCGACGAACGCCATTGGCTCCCCGGTGAAGGCGACATTGATTGGAACGAGCTGTTCGACTGCCTTGACGAAATAGGCTATAACGGCCCTATCCTTTACGAAGTAAACTCGCTCAAAGTCGGTCATAAGATCGAAAGATTCAGAGACATAACTCCTTCCGACATAAAAGCAAATCATCTCTGCCTCGAAAACCGCGTCCGCCCCGTTACGTTTGAAATATCCAAACAATGATACGGGTAAAAAACCTCGTCTTCGCCCCGTCGTATACGCGAAACGACCTGACGACGCGGATAAAAAACGTATTTTCCTGCGATGAAAGCGATATAGTGTCGCTTCGCATAAGTTCAAAGTCGCTTGACGCAAGACGCGGAAAGCAGCTCAGCTGGATAATAAACGCCGACGTTGAACTGAAAAATGAAAGCGCCTTTGCGAAAAACGCAAAAGCAGAGATCGTTTATCCGTTCGTCAAAAAAGAGTACGTTTTTCCTCCGGTGACAAAGGTGACGTCGTTCCGCCCCGTGGTCGTGGGCTTCGGACCTGCCGGAATATTCTGTTCGCTGCTGCTTGCACAAAGCGGATATAAGCCGATAATTGTCGAACGCGGCGACGAAATGGAAAAGCGTGCCGAAAAGGTGTCGTTATTCAACGCGACGGGCAGCCTTGACACCGAAAGCAACATACAGTTCGGCGAAGGCGGCGCAGGAGCGTTTTCGGACGGCAAACTGACGACGCTCATCAAGGACAAAGACAACAGATGCGCCTATGTGCTTGAACAATTCGTCCTCTTCGGCGCTCCCGATGAAATACTCTATCTGTCGCATCCGCATATCGGCACCGATCTGCTGCGAGGCGTGATAACGAATATTCGTGAACACATCAAAAAACTCGGCGGCGAATTCCGTTTTGGCTGCAGGCTGACCGATATCGAAATCGACGGCGACGCGATCACCGGTGTGATGCTTAACGGCAGCGAAAAGATCGTTACGGATTCCGTCTTCCTCTGCATCGGACATTCTGCGCGTGACACCTTTGAGATGCTTGCTTCAAAGGAAATCGAAATGGAGCAGAAACCGTTTTCGGTCGGCGTGAGGATAGAGCATCGGCAAAAGGACATAAACAAAGCGCGTTATCACAGCTTTGCGTCCTCGCCTTTTTTGCCGAACGCGGAATACAAGGCGGTCGCCCACACGAAAAACGGCAGGGCACTGTATACGTTCTGTATGTGCCCGGGCGGCAGAGTCGTCGCTGCGGCAAGCGAAAAGAACGGAGTTGTCACCAACGGAATGAGTTTTCATTCGCGTGACGGCGAAAACGCCAATTCGGCGCTGCTCGTAAGCGTCGAAAAGACGGATATCGGAGGCGGCAAGCCGCTTGACGGCGTGGAGTTTCAGCGGAAGCTGGAGCAAAAAGCGTACGAAATCGGCGGCGGTGACTACAAAGCACCTGCCCAGACGGTCGGCGACTTTTTGAAGGGCAGAAAAACAAACGCTTTCGGCAGCGTGACACCTACTTATCCGCGCGGAGTGACGGGCGCAGACCTCAACGACGTGCTTCCTCCTTTCGTTTGCGAAACGCTGAAAGAGGGAATAAAACTTTTAGATAACCGGATCCCCGGCTTTGCGTCTTCCGACGCGGTGCTGACCGGAGTCGAATCCCGAAGCACCTGCCCCGTGAGATGCGTGAGAGATCCATATACAATGCAGACCAAAATAAAAGGTCTGTATCCCGCAGGCGAAGGCGCCGGTTATGCCGGCGGCATAATGTCGGCGGCGTCCGACGGAATAAAATGTGCGGAAGCATATATTGCAGACCGCAGAACGGAGTAAAAAATGCTTAAAATCAAACTTACCGATTGCCTTTTCAAATTGAGAGAAGATGCCGATTTTGATTCCATTCGTCAGATAAATGAAGTCAAAACCGTAAGAAACCGCAAAGCGTCGTTCCAGATAATCGTCCTTTCGGACGAGGATTCCGTCATCCGCACCGACGGAACGCTGTACTACCGTCAGGTGTGCAACTGCAATTCCTACCGCCTTGACATAAAGAGCGCGAACAAAGTGACCGTATATCCCGAAGGCTATATTCCCGACGACCCCGGACGTCCCGCGGCTTGCGATATCCTGCTCGAAGACAGATTTATCGAGCTTACCGCAAATAAGCCGGCAGCCCTTTGGGTGGACGTCGATATTGACGAAAACAGCAAGAGCGAAGAAATTGCAATAAACACTTACGTCAGCTTTATGTTCAGCGACGAAGCCGAATGGTCTTCCGACAAGATCAAACTGAACGTGATAGATATCACGCTCCCCGACGGCAAGGATTTCAAATATTATCTCGATCTGTGGCAGCATTCGTCCAACCTTGCGCGCAAACACGAAGTTCCGATGTTCAGCGACGCGCATTTTGAAGTGCTTGAAGGCTACGTCAAGACGCTTGCCGACCTCGGACAGAAAGCCGTCACCGTCGTTGCAAGCGAGATCCCCTGGTCGGGTCAGGGCTGTATAGGGTCTCCGGATAAAGCGAATATGTTTGAATATTCGATGATAAAAGTCACCAAACGTGCCAACGGACGTTTCTCCTATGACTATTCCGCGATGCAGAGATATATCGACCTCTGCTTCAAATACGGCATCAACAGCGAAATTTCGGTTTTCGGACTTGCAAATATATGGTCGGGCGCGGCATTCCCCAAACCCGCAAAGAGATATCCCGACGGAATAAGAATAAGATACTTTGACGAAGCGACTTCCACCTATAAATTTATGCAGAAAGCGTCCGAGATCGACGGCTATGTAAGAGCGCTCGAAAGATATTTCATCCGCAAAAAGCTCATCGACAAAGTGCGCGTTGCCGCGGACGAGCCCCGTGATATCGAAGCCTTTAACGTCATTTTGCAGAGACTTCACAAAAACGCACCTCATTTCCGCTATAAAGCGGCAATAGATCATTCCGATTTTATCGAAAAATTCTTTGACCTTATGTACGATTTCGTACCGTTTATCGCGGGTTCTACCAGAGAACACGACATTATAAGCAAGTATCTCGGAAAAGAAGGCAAACGCTTCCTGTGGTACGTCTGCTGCACCCCGAATTACCCGAATACGTTTATCAGAAGCGAGCTTTACGAATCGCTGTATTTCCCGGTGCTGACCGCCTTTATGGGCTTTGACGGCTTCCTCCGTTGGAATTACACGATATTCAACGACGATCCGCGCAAGGATATCAAATACAGCGCGTTCCCCACGGGCGACATAAACTTCGTCTATCCGTCGCGCAACGGCAAACCGCTCCTTTCGGTGAGATACAAGGCTATGAGATACGCTTCCGAGCTTTTCGAGCTTATCACTATGGCAAAACAAAAAGCAACGGACGAAGAAATGGCTTCCGTCTATGCCTGCGTGATGCCGACAAGCGACATTTCGACTTTCTTCACCAAGGAAAAAGTGCTTGAAAAAGAAAAAATGCTTTCCGTTTGCGTTACCGATTACGAAAAGCTCTGCGATATGCTTATAGAAATAATTTTGAGGTGAATCACAATGAAAGAACTTCTTAAACAATTTTGTCTTGCGTCAAGCCCCGCAAGCTGTGAACGCTACGGCAACGGACATATAAACGAGACGTATCTTGTCGTCTGCGAAGACGGAAGAAAATACATTCTTCAAAAGATAAATCACAATATTTTCACCCGTCCCGATCTGCTTATGGAAAACGTGGTCGCCGTCTGCGATCATATCGCTTCAAAGGTCGAAGACAAGCGTTCCGCTATGACTGTCATCAAGACCGTTGACGGGAAAAACTTTTACAAGGACGAAAACGGCTGCTATTGGAGAGTTTACGACTTTATCACGGGAAGCATCTGCCTCGAAAAGGTCGAAAAAGAAAGCGATTTTTACGAAAGCGCATACGGATTCGGTATGTTCCAGCGCAATCTTGCCGATTTTGACGCTTCAAAACTGCACGAAACGATCGTGGATTTCCACAACACGCCTGACAGATACCGCAAATTCCGCAAAGCGATAGAAGAGGACAAGTGCGGCAGAGTGAAGGACGTGGCTGACGAGATCCGCTTTGCGCTCGACCGCGAAGCCGATGCCCGCGTCTGCGTTGACGCTCTTGCAACCGGTGAGATACCGCTCCGCGTCACTCACAACGATACCAAGCTGAACAACGTGCTTCTTGACGAAAAGACCGGCAAAGCGCTCTGCGTCATTGATCTTGACACCGTTATGCCCGGACTTTCCGTCAACGATTTCGGCGATTCGATCCGTTTCGGCGCAAGCAGCGCGGCAGAAGACGAAAGAGACCTTTCAAAAGTCAACTTCGTTCCGTCGCTTTACAAGACCTACGCCGAGGGCTTCCTTGTTGCCTGCGGCAAATCGCTTACCAAAAAAGAGATCGAGCTGCTTCCGTGGGGCGCTAAGCTGATGACGCTTGAATGCGGCGTGAGATTTTTGACCGACTATATCGAAGGCGACGTTTATTTCCGTATAAAAAGCCCTGACCATAATCTGGTCAGGACCCGTACTCAGTTCAAACTCGTCGCCGATATGGAAGAAAAATGGGACGAGATGTATAAGATACTCAGCGAAATAAAATACTGATCAATCTAAAAGATAACCTATGTGGCTGTGCGAAGTCGGCGTGTCGGATATGATTATGATATATCCGCCGTCCGATTGAGGCACAGCCGTTTCCGTATATGCCATTATGTGGAAGCGGTTTACATAATCTTTTAAGCTCCCGTAAAAAGCGGTGTAGGCAAAATAGCTGTGGCTGTTCGCTTCCGCTTCGAGTGAGGGAATATACGAAAAAGCTCTGTCGATCGGGAATACTCCGTTATCGCTCCAAATCGGTATGACGGAGACGAGAAAACCCGCACATACTATCGGCGGCTCGGTGTAAAAGGCGTGCAGAGCGTTGGACGTGTCACGCGAAGATACCGCAAGGTAGCCGAGTTTATATGAAAATCTGTCGGAATAATGCAGTTTTTCGTTAGGATACGGGAAGCGGTATTTTGACTTTTTTTCAAGGAGTTTTTCAAATGCCGCAAAGCATCCGACGTTGAAATCGTACGGTGAATCAATTTCGTGCGTCAGAGGTTCGACACAGGGGACGAGCGACGACGAAAATTCGTCGGCAATGCCGTTCCTTATAAAACGTATCATTCCGTCGGAGGTGACGACACCGCATTTGCGAAGCCCCGACGTGAAAGACGCGATCTTTTTTATGAGCCCGGTCTTGCCTTTCGGGATGACGAAATATATTCTTTCGCTCAAAATATTTATGTCGTTCTCGCCGATAAGTGAAGTATCAATGGTGAACGAACGGCACGAAACGTAAAGAGAATAAAGCCCGCCGATGTAATGATCGGCTTTTTTTGCCGTTTTTTTGTTCGACGTGATGAAATCAGCCGTGTAAATGACGTCTGTCGGACGGAAAAAGCTCTTTTTCTTCTTGTATACGGTGTAACGGTCAAGCTCGTAAGGATAAACGACTCCGCTTTCCGCACCGCTCCGTTCGGCAAAAGCCCTGAAAAGCGCAAAGATCGGGGCGATATCCGTTTTGAGGACAGAAACTCCCGCACCGTCTCTGCCTGCGACACCGGCAGGCAAAAAAGCATTTATCAGATCGTTTTCCATCGTTTTTCCTCCCTGCATATAAGTGCGCCGTCATATCCCGTCACGGTGCAGACGACGTATGAACCGCTTTTTGCCGACGAATTTTCTATCTTTGCTTCCATAAATCCGTCGGTGTGACCGTAGGCGACAAACGAAACGTTCTTTTCTACCAATATTTCAACTTGTGTGCCCGTCAAAGACGAAGCGATCTCTTTTTTTATCTTCTCGGATTCTTCGATGATCTTCAGATTGCGCTCCTTTTTGATACATTCGGGTATCTGATGATCCATTTCCGCGGCGACCGTTCCGGGACGGACGGAATAGGGGAAGGCGTGGACGTGCATAAAACGGCTCTGCTTTATGAATTCAAGCGTTTCTTCAAAGTTTTCTTCGGTTTCACCGGGAAAGCCTGAAATGACATCAGCAGTTAACATAATGTCTGGAATTTCTTTGTATAAAGAAGCGATCACGCTTTTCAGCTTGTCCGCGTTGTAGGGACGTTTCATCGCGTTCAGCACGGGAGTGCAGCCCGACTGCACCGACAAATGCAGGTGGCGGCAGAACGAGGGAGTCGATTTTATGCACTCGATGAATTCGTCCTTTACGGTGTTCGGGTTGAGAGAACCGAGGCGGATGCGCTTTATGCCGTCTATTTCGGACGTCTTTTTTATGAGTGAGCAGAGGGCTGACGAACCGTAATCCGACACCTCTATGCCCGTAAGTATTATTTCCGAAACGCCGACGGCGGAAAGACGCTTTATTTCTTCGATTATGTCCGATTCGTCCCTCGCATAAGACTTTCCGCGAAGGCTCGGTATTATGCAGTAGGCGCATCTTCCGTTGCAGCCGTCCTCTATCTTGACGTAGGCGCGGAAGCGTTCGTTGGGGAGCGAGCCGGTATTGCCTATCGAAAGCGGCTCGTATGCGGTTTTTTCGGCGTAGTCCGTGAATCTTCCTTCGGAAATATCAAACAGTCTGTCCCTCATACTGCATCCGCCGAGATACCAGACGTGTTCCGGCATATCGCCGTTTTTGCGGCAAAGCTCGGCAAAACAGCCGGTAACGACGACCTTTGACGCATATTTGGACGCATAAGAGATCGTGTGACGCGACTTTTTTTCGCTTTCCTTTGTGACGGCGCAGGTGTTTATGACGGCAACGTCACATTCCTTTCCGAACGGAACGACGGTATAGCCGTTTTGTATGAATTGTTCCCGAAGCGACTGTATTTCGTATTGATTGACACGGCAGCCGAGAGAACAGAATGAAACGGTTTTCATTTGGTTTGCTCCTTTGCGACGTTTTCGAGCGTTTTGCGGTAATCGTCTTCGCTTACAAAGGCGTTTATGTATTCGATGAGCATATTTGCGTTCACCGATTCGGGGATGGCGAATTCACGGCACAGCTTTTTGCGTATGACCGAGCTTTCGTTTCTGCCGCAGATACCGTCGGCAAAAGCGACGCTCCTTGTAAGAAAAGCTTTTTTCGGAGTTTGATTTTCAAGCGGTTTCAGCAGATCGTAAAGGATATCGCTGTCAACGCTTTCCACGCCGAGGACACCGTCCTTTACGACGTGATTGCGCCTTGAATCGCTGCCTTTTATGACGGGAGTATAGACGTTTATCAGTTTTACGTTCCCGAGCAGTCCTTTGAGTTTTCCTCTGATGAACACTCCGGCTTTGTCGCTGTCGGTGAGTATGATAAGCCCGTTTTTGCCGAAGGTTCTGAGGGTTTCGATCGTTTCTTTTGAATTGAAAGCCGAAAATCCGCCGAGCGTGATTATCGGCGACGAAACAAAACCTGCAAGCCTTATTTTGTCGTATTTACCCTCAACGACTATTGGGTAAGACAGTTCAAGCGTTTTTCTTTGCATAAGACAATATCCTGAAAAGTGCGATTTCTATCATCACATAAGGATCGGACGAATGAGTTTTCACCGTTTCGTCTGTCCTGCGGCATTCGTCGATCGCGCTGCTGATGAACGACGCCGATACGTTTTTTACGGCGTTTACGGTGCGGTTGTACTGCCAGTCCTGCATACCGAGACGCTTTTTGACTTCTGCCTGCGGCACTCCGTCGGCGATAGCGGTCTTTACCGAAAGCATATCGCAGAAATAGCCAGACACCGTGCCGAGTATGATCTCCGGCGAGACCTTTGAATAAACAAGTCCGTCATATACGTTTTTCAGTCTATTGACGCTGCCCGAGGAAAGGCAGTTCACTATATCGTAAAGGCGGTATTCACTGTTCGGGCAGCAGACGTTCTTCACGTCGTTTTCGGTAAGCGTCTGACCGTTGTAAAATGAGCAGAGTTTTTCTATTTCTCCCGAAAGGATATACATATCGCTGCCGCAGTATTCGGGCAGAAAGTCCACGGCGCGTTCGGTTATTTCCACGTTTTCTGCTTTGAAATGCTTGGATATCCATTGTGTCAGCTTGGCGCCGGTCTGCAATTCAAATTCGACGTTTATGCACGACTTTGCGAAGAAATCGACAAGTTCGTTCGTGCCGTCCTTGTTCTTGGTGAATACCGAGGCATCGAAATTGCCTGCGCGGTAGATGAACAATACGGCGACGCCGTAAGGGACGGACGACAGAATGTCGGCAAACGCCGTAAGGCGGGCAGGCGTCTGATTGAGCGGAAAATCGTTCACTTCGACAATCTTCCATTCGGACATAAAAGCGGGCGTGTCGATGGTGTCGCCGAGGAGATCGGGAGTGAGGGACGCGCCGTCAAGGACGACGTCCGCGTATTCGGGCGACGGAGCGGAATCGCAGTAGGAGCGGAGTTTGCGGATATAGAAATCCTTTGTGTATTCCTCGTCGCCGTAAAAGAAATATACGCCCGTGATATTCTTTGTTTTGAGTTTTGCGGTCAGTTCCGTAAGTCCCATATTTTTCTCCTAATCAAACAGCGTGCTGAAACTTCCTTTGGGATAAGTATAAGCGTTTTCGTAAAATTCGGCAAGTGCGGAATTGCAAAGCGGAAGGATGACTTTTTCGTCATACGGGGCACCGCCCGTGATATCGCCGTCGGCGATACAGACATATTCACCGGCGCGACCTATTTCCGTCGCAGACTGCGTGACCGTGACGGATATGTCACCCGCCGTGAACGAAAAATCCGTTTCGTATATTATATCACAACTGTTTTGATTTGCCAAGTCCAAAATTTTATCAATATACGGAAGAGCGTTTTCGTCTTCGGTTTTTACAAGATAAATAGTTTCCGTTCCCATACAGCTCATAAAATATTCGGCTTTTGCGGCAGTCGATGCGTTGACGGTACGGAAAACGGCTTTGACAGCATAAGTTTTACCGGCTTTTGAGATAAGCGAATCGGAATTATCTATCTCTCCGTCGTCGATATACACACATTCGCTGCCGGAAACGGCGATGACCGCATATCCGTCGGACGAATCGTAATAGAAAGCCCTGCTTCCCGAAAACGTGCCCGACACTATGTGGAGCGACACCGCAAGCGTCATCACGCAGACGGACGAATAAAACAGAAAGGCAAAATACTTTTTCTTTACCGTAAGCATCAAAGCGATACAGACAAGCGAGATCACAAGCAGCACCGTTCCCGTTCCGCTTTCGACATTGACCGACGAATAGCGGAAAGAGGAAAGAAAATCAACGGTTTTTCCGAACAGTTTTGCAAAAAATACGACGACAACGGACACCGTCTTCGCGGCAGGCGGAAAGATGAGAGACAAAAAGCAGAAGAGGTATGAAAACGAAAGGTAAAACGGAAACAGCAGGCTGACGACGACGGACGAAAACGGTGAGATCACCGAGACCGTGCCGAACGACGTAAGCGTGACGGGAAAAGTGAACACAAGCGACGACAGAGTGAAGCGTATCGGCACGAAGATATATTCATACAGATATTTAAGCGTCCCCGACGCGGGCTTGCGGAACAGAGTGGACGCGTTTGACACGGCGATAATTCCGAGAGTAGCCAGAAACGACAGTTGGAGCGACAGCGACGCGACGGCAAACGGGTTGAAAAGCAGAATTACGAAGACCGACGCGAAAAGAGAAGTGAACGAGTCGCGTTTTTCCGTTATCATATTTGAAACGAACATAAGGCAGAGCATTATTCCCGCCCGAACGGACGACACCGGAAACGCCGATATCGAAAGAAAAACGAACACGATAAAGCATCCGAGAGCGCAGACGATATATTTGCTGCCGATCTTCCTCTTTATCAGCGAGTAGAGCGCCATTACGGCTATCGTCAGATGCAGTCCCGACACCGCGAGTATGTGCGAAACGCCGGAAACGCTGTATTTTTTGTAGTCGGAAGACGTAATGCCCGATTTGTCGGCGATAGTTATCGCCTTTACCACCGGCGAAAATTTACCGAGGTATTCGTCGCATTTCTCAATGATGCGCCGCCGCAGACCGATGAAAAAGCCGTCGTCCTTGTCTATGTAATAAGCGTCGCCGCTGAAGCTGTAATAAGTTTTTGCCGCAAGAGCAGACGGCGATGAATCGAGAACGCGGAACTTTCCTTTCAGATATACGATGTCGCCGAAAGTGATGCTTTTGTCGTCCGGGGAATAGAAAACGATATCTTTTCCGCTTTTTATCACGTCCGACGACGTGACCGAGGCGACGAGCTTTCTTCCGCTGTAATAACTTGCTTCGCTTGTGACGACCGCGTAAGCTTCGCCCGATACGCTGCTATGCGGTACGAAGAACACGGAATAGAGATTCACATATAAAAACGCCGCAAGCGGAAGCAGACCAAGCACAAGAGCGGTTCGCAAACGAAGAAACCGTATCGCGCAGATAAGGCTGCACGATACGGTAAGCGCGGCAAAACACAACGGGAAAACGTACCCGTCGGTATAGACCGATATTGCGGCACCGCATACGAACAGCAGTACGCCGATCGGAAGAACACGGTTTTTCAGCAATCTCGATCACCCATTCAATAATTTCAGTTGAGTCTTTCGGCGAGCTTTTTGCCGCCGAGGATGTGGAAGTGCATATGTTTTACGGACTGGCAGCCGTCTTCGCCCACGTTGGTGACGACACGGTAGCCGTTTTCAAGTCCGCAGAGCTTTGCAATAACGGGAATGGCTTTGAGAACTTCGGAAGCAAGCGATACGTTGTCCGCGTTTATCTCATCGACCGACGCGATGTGCGTTTTGGGAACGACGAGAACGTGTACGGGCGCGTTGGGATTTATGTCCTTGAACGCATAGACGTATTCGTTTTCATATACCTTTGCGGAGGGGATATCGCCGTTTATTATTTTACAGAAAAGGCAGTCCATTTTTTAGCCTCCGATCTGAGATTTAACAACGTCATCGACGGAGTTAAGCGCATCGGCGAGTTTTTCGGGGTTCTTGCCGCCGCTGGAAGCTCTGTCGGGACGACCGCCTCCGCCTCCGCCGACTATCGGGGAAATGGCGGAAAGTATCTTGCCGGCGTTTGCTTTGGCTTCAAGCGCCTGTTTGCCGCAGGCGGCTGTGAACAGCACCTTGCCGTCACTGACGGTAGCAAACACGGCAACGACTTCGGGATGCTTGTCGAGCAGTTTGTCGGCGGAGCTGCGAAGCACGTCAACGGGGATGCCGGCGAACGATGCCTTGACGACCTTGACATCTCCGATAACGACGCCGTTTTCGTAAGATTCGTCGATCTTTGCGGAAGCCGCGGCTTCGTTTGCGCTTTCAAGTGCTTTCTTTGCGTTTTTCAGTTCGTTCATAACGCCTTCCGCTCTGTGTTCAAGTTCGTTCACGTTTGCGGCTTTGAGAGTGGAAGCAACGCCGTTTATGGTCTTTTCTTCGTCGTAGATGTAGTTGAGTACGTTCAGCCCGGTTATGGCTTCGATACGTCTGACACCGGAAGCAACGGACGCTTCGGTGAGTATCTTGAACATACCGACTTTTGCGGTGTTGTCGAGGTGAGTACCGCCGCAGAATTCGGTGGAGAAGTCACCCATTTTGACGACTCTGACGATATCGCCGTATTTCTCTCCGAAAAGTGCCATAGCGCCGGTCTTTTTGGCTTCTTCTATTGGCATTTCGGTGCAGCTTATCGTGTCGCCTTTGAGGATCTCGACGTTTACGAGTCTTTCGACTTCGAGCAGTTCTTCTTTTGTAAGAGCGGAATTGTGGGTAAAGTCAAATCTTGCTCTCGCGTCGTCAACGTAAGAGCCTGCCTGCTCGACGTGAGTGCCGAGGACTTTACGCAGGGCTGCCTGAAGAAGATGTACGGACGAGTGGTTTCGCATAATGGCGCGTCTTCTTGCCTCGTTGACTTCCGCTTTGCACTTTCCGAGCGAAATTTCGCCTTCGGTTATGTGACCGATATGGATGAACTGACCGTTTGCGGTCTTCTTGGTGTCGGTGACTTCAAATTTGCCGCTTTCGGTGACGATCACGCCGGTATCGCCGACCTGACCGCCGGATTCGCCGTAGAACGGAGTGCGGTCAAGCACGAGAGTGGCGTTGCCGCCGGAAAGACGCGACTGAAGTTCGCCGTCTTTGATTATATAGAGTATCTCGGAATCTGATTCAAGAGTCTTGTAGCCAAGGAATTCGGTAACGAGAGTTTTTTCGATATTGGCGCTGTCGTCAGTCCAGCCGAAGTCGCCGAGCGCAAGGCGTGCTTCTCTTGCCTTTTTGCGCTGTTCCTGCATAAGAGCCTTGAAGCCGTCTTCGTCAACGGTAAGACCGTTTTCGCTTGCAAGCTCTTTCGTGAGGTCGATCGGGAATCCGAAGGTGTCATAGAGCTTGAATACGTCGTCGCCGGGAAGTACGTCGGAGGAGGATGCTTTGCAGTCGGCTATCATCTTTTCGAGTATCACAAGACCGGAATCGAGAGTCTGGCTGAAGCGGGCTTCTTCGGTGGCGATGGTCTTTTTGATGTATGCGGCTCTTTCGACGAGTTCGGGATAAGCGGAAGCGTTTTCGTGAATGACGGTCTCGCAGAGCTTGTCAAGGAAATTGCCCTTGATGCCGAGGAGTCTGCCGTGACGGGAGGCACGTCTGAGTACGCGGCGGAGGATATATCCTCTGCCTTCGTTGGAGGGCAGAACGCCGTCGCCGATAAGGAAGGTGGCGGTGCGGATGTGGTCGGTTATGACGCGGAGCGAAACATCGTTCTTCGTGCTGCCGCCGGTATACTTGACGCCTGCGATATCGCTGAGGGTGAGCATAATGTTGCGGACGGTGTCGGTCTCAAAGAGGTTGCCGACATCCTGCATAACGCACGCAAGACGTTCAAGTCCCATACCCGTGTCGATATTGGGGTTGGCAAGTCTGGTGTAATTGCCGTTGCCGTCGCCGTCGAACTGCGTAAATACTATGTTCCATATTTCTATGAATCTGTCGCAGTCGCACGGGAAATGGCAGTCGGGCTTGCCGCAGCCGTACTTTTCGCCTCTGTCAAAGTGGATCTCCGAGCAGGGGCCGCAGGGGCCTGCGCCTATCTCCCAGAAGTTGTCTTCTTTGCCCATTCTGAAAATGCGGTCTTCGGGAACGCCGGTCTTCAGCCAGATCTCTTTGGCTTCGTCGTCGTTTTCGTATATGGTGATGTAAAGTCTGTCTTCGGGTATCTCAAGCACTTTGGTGAGGAATTCCCAAGCCCAGGGAATCGCTTCGGACTTGAAATAGTCGCCGAAAGAGAAGTTGCCGAGCATTTCAAAGTAGGTGCCGTGGCGTGCGGTCTTGCCGACGTTTTCGATGTCGAGCGTTCTGACGCATTTCTGGCAGGTCGTGACGCGCTTTCTCGGCGGCAGCTTTTCGCCCGTGAAATAGGGTTTGAGCGGAGCCATACCGGCATTTATGAGAAGAAGAGAGTTATCGTTCTGCGGAACAAGAGGGAACGAGGGCAGGCGAAGATGTCCTTTGGATTCAAAGAAAGCAAGGTATTTTTCGCGCAGCTCGTTAAGAGACATACTGTGCATATCGTTTTACGTCCTTTCGGAATAGAATATTTATTAAAATCAAATTATTATATCATTATTTTTGCTTTATGTCAATCACAATTTTTCGCAACTTTTATGCCGTTTATCTCAACAGACGCGCCTTTGAGGATGAAATGCAGACCTCCGGCTGTCCTGAACGGGACTTCCTTCGCGTTTCCGTTTACGCCCAGAACGGCTTTTTTCGCTTCGGGATCGGTCACGAGCGTCACTTCAAAAGCCGAATCGGCGGGGATGCCGAGAGACAGCGCGTATTCGTCGGAATAGACGGTGGGCGTGTCGTAATCGTAAAAGAGCGAGAACGTGTCGTAACTGCCGTTCACTTTTCCGCTGAAAGCGAGCGTGTAAGACGGTACCTTTTCCATTGCCCAATTCTGTACGAATTCGATCACGGTGTACCTGTCGTCGGGAGCGTCAAGCAGGCATTTTCCGTCTTCAAGCGCAATTTTTGCCGTTCCATAGCCGGTTCTGCCGCCGGTAAGGCACGACCAGCGAAGATCCGAAACGCGCCTTCCTTCGGGGAAGGTTTCTTCATATACGGTGTCCGTGAGCTTGGGGAGGATATGCTTGTTTTCTATGAAATACTCGTCGTTGCCGTACGGGAGAAAATAATTCTTTTCGTCGGAAAGGTTGAGCGTCACTTCCACTCTGCCGCAGCAGTAGATATATTTTGTGGTGTCTTTTTCAATGAGCATCGGGTTTGCGCCCCATTTGCTGACGACGGGGTACCAATAGTTGGGGCAGGACCAGAATATCACGGAAGGTTCACACGAAGTGAACAACGCTTCCGAGCCGCCGTAATAGCCGTGATGCGGGAGCTGGAGTATATCGCATTTGAGAACGTCGGGAGCGTATCTCGCACACATAAGATCGGAAGAAACGGAGAGGGCATCGCCCGGGAAAAGCACCGTTTTCCCGTCGTAAACCATCTTCACGACCATTGACGAATCGTTGAGCGACGCAATTTCACCGGGGTAGAGGTCTTCGCCGACGAAAAGTATCTCAAACGAAACGCCGCCGAAAACGTATTTTTCGCCCGTTCTCGGAGTTTTTACATTGATCTTTCCGTTGTTTTCACTGCACACCTCGGTGAATCTGACTTCGGGATGCCTTGACGAGCCGTCTATGCGGACAGCCCAGTTGTAAAGAACGTTCTGTATCACGGAGGAATCGGAATATTTGTCGATAAAATGAAGCGGGACACCGCAGTGATCGTCGTGAGAGTGCGACACGAACCACGCCGCAATGACGGGTTTTCCGCCTCTTTCGTTCTGCGACGAAATAATCTCCCACAGCTTATCCACGTTCTCGAATTCGTCAAATCCGCCGTCTATGATGACGAATCTGCCGTCGTCAAGACGGATCACATAGGACATACCGCAGTCGGGTGCGTAGTACGGCTGAGAAAGCTGAGTGAGAAGCACGTCGTACTTCTTTTCGCCGTCAAAGCCGAGAGAATCAACTTTGCCGTCGTTCTCTTTTTCGATAACTCTGACAGTCTTTTCCTTCTCCGAAAAAGACACATAAAGCGTGGTGACGCCCGAGGAAAGTACACAGAAAAAGTTTACGTCGATCTTGTTGGAAGAGCAGACCGAAAAGCCGTTCGAGAGGGCTTTCCCGATAAGGCTTATGTATGTGTGACCATCGGTATCGTCTATGCGGTAAAGTGCCGCGCCGTCCTTGCAGGCGCAGAAAACGGGGGATAAGTCGTCAAACAAAAAAGATATATCTTTCATAAAACGTCAGCTCCTTGATTTGATATAATTATTATACTTTTTGAACGCAAAAAGTCAAGAAGCTGAACGAAAAAAGCAAAACATCGGTTGACATTCTTTGCACGTTGTGATATTATAAATTCAAAGGAGTGTGTAAAACTATGAATAAAGAACTTTTCAAATCTTATCAGAATTTTTACAGAAGCCGTCTGCTTGACGACTGCATCCCGTTCTGGATGAAGAGCGACCTGCTCGATAAAGAGTACGGCGGCTATATCACCTGCGTCGATAAAGAAGGCAAGCAGTACAGCGAAGATAAATCGGTATGGTTCCAGGGCAGATGCCTCTGGACTTTCTCGGCGCTCTGCAACAACTACGGCAAGCGCGACGAATGGGTGGAAGCCGCAAAACTCGGCGTTGACTTCCTCAACGAAAAATGCGTTGACAAAGACGGACGTATGTTCTTCACCGTCACCCGCGACGGCAAACCGCTCCGCAAGAGACGTTATATGTATTCCGAAAGCTTCTACGTCATCTCTATGGCTGAATACGGCGTTATGATGAACGATAAGGAAGCCATAAAGAAAGCCGAAGACTGCTTCGAGCTTATGCTCAAGCTTTACAGACATCCGGAAGAAGATCCGTTCAAGATCACTCCCAAGACCTACGCTTCCAGCCGTCAGGACAGAGCTTCCGCTGTTCCTATGGTGCTTGTTTCTTCCGCACAGCTTCTTCGCAGATGCGATCCCGAAAAGGCTGATTACTACACCGCCATCACCCGCGAAATGGTCGATTCGATCATCAACTATCACTACAAACCCGAACGTCACTGCGTTCTCGAAGTCGTCGGCCCCAACGGCGAATTCATCGACAATCCCGCAGGACGCTGCATAAACCCCGGTCATTCTATGGAAAACTCCTGGTTCCTTATGAGCGAAGCGCTCTATTCCAAGGACGACGAGCTTATGGAAAAGGCTCTCAATATCCTCAACTGGTCGCTTGAATGGGGCTGGGACAAGCAGAACGGCGGTTTCATCTACTTCACCGACTGCAACGGCAGACCGCCCGAACAGCTCGAACACGATATGAAGCTTTGGTGGGTACACGACGAAGCTCTTATCGCCACTCTCCTTGCTTACGGCATTACCGGAGAAGAAAAGTATTGGAACTGGTTCAAAAAAGTCACCGATTTCGCTTTCGGTCACTTCTCCGACAACGACAACGGCGAATGGTACGGCTATCTCCATAAGGACAACAGCGTAAGCCACACCCAGAAGGGCTCTATGTGGAAAGGCCCGTATCACTATCCGCGTATGCTTATGCTCATTGACCGTATACTTGGGTTATTGGCTGAAGGCAAGCCTATGGAACCGATCCTCTGAGGGCTTGTTCATTTACCGCAGACCGCGTGAAAAAGGAATAAAATATATCGTTTTGGTAGAAACCGTGGGCTGCGCTCACGGTTTCTTATCTTTTGTTTATATTCTTTTGCAGAAAGCGTGAGCCGAAACTCACGCTTTCTTTGATTTTATTGTTTTCCCGATTTCACAGCCGGGAAGATGGTACATTTTTTGTTGTGCTTTATTAGTGTAAAATAATTCCGCTGATTGTATAGGTTATTCAATCGACATCCAAAGACCTTCTGCTCCGAT
>JAZUKE010000035.1:0-34042 GCA_045643125.1 Eubacteriales bacterium | reverse complement strand
AAAGCACAGGAATTATTCGCCGATTTCGGCCTTGATTTATCTACGGCAATCGGTTTGTTTCTAAGACAGGCGATCAGAGAAAATGCCATCCCTTTTGATATTTCAAGAGAAATTCCCAATGCCGATACCATTGCAGCAATGAAAGAATTAGAAGAAATGAAAAAGCATCCTGAAATGTATAAAAGATATTCTTCTTTTTCGGAATTGCTGAAAGAGGTAGAAACGGATGCTTGATATTGTTTCATCAAACAGATTTAAAAAGGATTTAAAGCTTGCTATCAAAAGAGGATATAACATTAAGCTTCTTGATAATGTTGTAAATCAACTTGCAATGCAAATAAAACTTGAAGAAAAATATAAAGACCACGAATTAACCGGTGATTTCAAAGGTTTTCGGGAATGTCATATAACCCCGGATTGGCTTTTGATTTATCAAATTGACGGTAATGAACTGATTTTATATCTGACCAGAACGGGAACTCACAGTGATTTATTTTAATTATGACAGAAAATAAACTACCTGCCGTTGTGATAGGCGGACAGACGGCATCCGGCAAGTCGTCGCTTGCACTGAAAGCGTGCAGGCAATTCGACGGCGAAATAATCTCCGCGGACTCGATACAGGTGTACCGCGGAATGGACATCGGCAGCGCCAAGCCGACGGAAGACGAAAGAAAAGAGATAAGGCACCACCTTATTGACATACTCGATATCCCGGAGCCGTTTTCGTCGGCGGATTTCATTTCGCGTTCTCTCGCCGCTCTGGACGACATTTCTTCGCGCGGCAGGCTGCCGTTCATCACGGGCGGCACGGGACTGTATTCCGAAATGCTGTTCAATTCGTTTTCACTTGACGAAAGCAAAGGCGACCCGGAGATAAGGAAAAAGCTGTCTCTCGATGCCGAGGAAAAGGGAAACGACTACCTTTATTCGCTTCTTGCGTCAGTCGATCCCGCGTCTGCCGCAAAAACGCACCCGAACAACGTAAGACGGGTGATACGATATCTTGAAGTTTACTACGCCACGGGGAAGACCGCGTCCGAAATGAACGAGGTGAACAACTCGGGCGAGAAAAAATATTCGCCGCTTTATATCTGCCTGTTTTCGTCCGACCGCGACTATATCTATTCGCGCATAAATGAGCGCGTGGACGTTATGTTCGATATGGGGCTTGAAGACGAGGTGCGCGCCCTTTGCGAAAAGGGGCTTGAAAACACGCCTACCGCGTCGGCAGGCATAGGATACAAGGAGTTTTTCCCGTATTTCAGGGGAGAATACGACAAAGAAACGGCGAAGGAACTGATAAAACAACATTCGCGCAATTACGCAAAACGTCAGTATACCTATTTCAAACGCATAGAGGGCTGCCGTCACATCGACATAAGCGAGGGCGACCCGACGGAAAAGGTGTTTTCGCTGATAAGCGAACACATAAAACGAGGATGAAGATTTGAAAAACCATCTCAAACAATTTTTTGCGGTGCTGATCGCGCTCTGCTCGCTCGCCTACGTCATATTGCAGATAAGCCTTACCGTCGGCGATATGATAGAGGTCGAGAACGTAGTTTACGCCGAGACCCGCCGCACTCTGCCGCTGACGGCGCTCATCTTCCGCGATGAAACGACGTATAAAGCGGAAACGAGCGGAAAGATCTGCTCTTTCTATTCGGACGGCGAAAAGGTCGCCAAGGGCAAAAGGCTGCTTGCGGTCTATCCCGACAGCAAAGACGCCGAAACGCAGCAGAGGATAAACGACCTGAACGCGAAAATATCGATGCTTGAACGCTCCACCGTGATAAAATCCTATACCACGTCCGATTTCAACGCGCTCGATTCGTCGATAAAGGAACATATCGGCACGATAATGCAGTCAGTTGCCGAAGGAAAGCTCGATATGGCGTCTCTCAGCGAGGAGGAGCTTCTCGTGCTGATGAACCGCCGTTCGTCGTCGCTTACCGCGGCAGGCGGGTACGATATGCTCATCGACAACTACAAAAAAGAGATAAACGACCTGCAGCAGAAGCTTTCGGGCAGCCACACGAGCATATATTCGTCAAAAGCGGGGTATTTTTACGGCAGTACCGACGGCTACGAAAACACGTTCACGATGAACAGACTGCAGTCGCTGACGATCGACGAATACGCCGAGCTCGAAGCCGCGCTTCCCGATGAAGAAGCGATGAATTCGTCCGTCTGCAAGATAGTCACGTCTTCGACGTGGTATATCACCGTAAAGCTCGACAAAATAACCGCCGCACGTCTGACCGAGGGGAACGACAAATACCACGATTATTCGGTCATCTTCCCGTATTCCGACGGAAAGACCGTCAAAATGAAGCTCGAAAAGATGATTTCGCAGACCGACTGCGATTCGTCCGTGCTTGTGCTTTCGTCCGATCTTCTCGCCGACGGCTTCAACTACACCCGTTCGCAGCCCGTGGAGCTTGTGATAAACGAGTACGCAGGGCTCAAGGTGCCGGAATCGGCAATAAGATTCGTTGACGGCAAAACGGGCGTCTATACGCTCGACGGCACCGTTGTAAAATTCAAGACGACGGAGGTTATGTATAAGGAAAAGGGATACTGCTACTGCACGCTTCCCGATGAAAAAAAGATCGACGCCCAATCGGCGGACGAGCTTTCGCTTTACGACCCGATAGTAGTGTCGGGCAAGGATATTTACGAAGGAAAGATAGTGAACTGAATGGAAAGAGAAGAACTCAGGAACAACATATCGTCGATCCTTGCCGAGATAAACGGCAGGGCAACGCTGCTTGCCGCCACCAAGACGAGAGACGTCGAGACGATAAACGCCATATATGATATGGGTGTGCATACGATAGGCGAGAACCGCGTGAACGAGCTTATGGAAAAATATCCGTATCTCGATAAACGGTTCGACGTCCACTTCATCGGCAGGCTTCAGAGAAACAAGGCGAAGTACATAGTGGGCAAGGTGTCGCTCATACATTCGCTCGATTCGCTGCCCCTTGCGGAGGAAATAGAGAAGCAGGCGTCGAAAAAAGGCATAGTGCAGGACTGCCTCGTGGAGATAAATCTCGGCGACGAGGAATCGAAGGGCGGCATCCCGATAGACGAGACAGAGACTTTTCTGGCGTCTCTCGCGCCGTTTACGCATATTAGAGTGCGCGGATTGATGGGAGTTTTGCCAAAAAACGACGATAATGAAAAAAATAATATATTTTTTACAAAAATAAACCAAAAATTTATTGACATTAAAGCCCTAAATGTGGATAATAGCATTATGGGGAATGTTGTTATGGATATCCTGTCGCTCGGGATGAGTTCCGACTACCGCGAAGCGCTCGACTGCGGCTCCAATCTCGTGCGCATAGGCGAAGGGATATTCGGGCAACGCATCTACCCGGATAAAAAATAAAAAATAAAATAAAAAATAAAAATAAAGTAAAACTTTGGAGGAAATTCAAATGGGATTCTGGGACAGCTTACGCAACGCATTCAACAACGGAGATAACGAAAACGTCGATGACGGATACGACAGAGAATACGACGAAGAAACGGCAGAGGAAGTTTCTCCCGCCGCTCCTCAGGCACCGCAGGTGACAAAGGTCAGCAGCAGCGTCATTTCTCCCGCAAACCTCGAAATGAAGGTCTGCAAACCCACCAAGTTCGACGAAGTTGCAACTATCGCAAATCATCTTATGCAGCACAAGACCGTCGTTCTCAACCTTGAAAACACCAACCGCGAAACCGCGCTCCGCCTTATCGACTTCCTTTCCGGCGTGACATACGCGATCCACGGCAAGCTCAAGAACGTAGCAAGCTCTACTTACGTCATCACTCCCAACAACGTGGAAGTGACCGGCGAATCCGCAGTCGCGGAAAATACCGAAGAAACAAATACCGCAAAACAGCCCAGAGAATTCTTCTGATCGCGGGTCTCCCGCGCCATTCGGGCGCGGTGACTCGCCGTGCGCTCGTTTTGCCGGAGTTTTTGAGGCGGCAGAGCTGCCTCAAAAACGGAATTTATCATAATCTTCAAAGGATACGGTGAATCTGTTTTGATTTTTGCATCATTGCTGATAAGCACGGTAAGCGTTTTTCTTTCCGTGCTTACCGTTCTGCTCTTTTTGAGAGTGCTGTACCCCCTGATCTTCGCGTCGGAGGAGAGCATGGCATTTTCATTCATATATACCACTACCGAACCGGTTATGATGCCGATACGCGATCTGCTGGACAGAAGCGAAACCTTTTCGTCTCTCCCGGTCGATTTTTCGTGCCTTTTTGCCACGATGGGCGTGATGGTGGTGCGTATAATACTCGCTTTTTTCGAGTGATTTTTCAAAGACGATTTAGGAGGAATTAAAATGCTTGCGCCTCACGAACTCAAAAACAAAACCTTTTCCGTGGCAATGCGCGGTTACAGCCGTCAGGAAGTCGACGAATACATTGATTTCCTCGTCGAGAACTACACCAATCTTTACCGCGAAAACAGCGAGCTTGAAAGAAAGCTCAAAATAGTCGTCACGAACCTTGACGAAATAAAGGATGAAGAGGAATCCATCCGTTCCACTCTTGTCAAATCGCAGAAGCTCGGCGAAAAGATAATACGCGACGCCAACGAAAAGGCGGAGGTCATCACCGCGTCGATCAAGGATCGCTGCGACGCCATACTTGCCGATTTCCGCGATCAGCTCGCTTCCGAAAAGCAGGAGCTCTGGACGCTGAGAACAAAGGTGCTGGATTTCAAAAAGAACGTCTACGATCTTTACCGCGGACATATTGAGGAATTGCAGTCCATTTCCGTAAACGAAATAGAAGACCTCGTGCTTCCCGACGACGGCGAGATCGTCGATAAGATATTCAACGACGTCAAGACCGCCATCAAGGACGGCATCGAGACCGACGAAAAGAAGCGCGCCGACGAAGACCTCAACGGCGAAGAGACCGAAAACAACGAAGCGGCGGAGACAAAAGACCTTTCCGATAAAGATTATATGGAAAGTCTCGCACTCCTTGCGGACGAAATGGACGGCAAGGAAAACAAACCGGAAAATACCGAAGAAACCGAAAAGGAATAAAAACCGAAAATGAAAGACTACAAGAACACGCTCAACCTTCCTTCTACCGAATTTCCGATGCGTGCAAGTCTGCCCGTAAAGGAACCGGAAACCCTTAAAAAATGGAATGACGGGGAAATATACAAGCTGATACGCAAAAAGAACGCCGGCAAAAAGACGTTCATCCTTCACGACGGTCCTCCGTTCTCCAACGGAAACATCCATATGGGCACCGCAATGAACAAGGTGCTGAAGGATCTGATCGTCAAATACAAGTCGATGACCGGATTCGACGCTCCCTACGTTCCCGGCTGGGACAACCACGGTATGCCCATAGAATCCGCGATCATCAAAAAGAACAAGCTCGACAGAAAGAAAATGACTATCCCCGAATTCCGCAGGCAGTGCGAGGAATTCGCTGCCAATTTCGTCGATATCCAGCGCACGTCCTTCCGCCGTCTCGGCGTGTTCGGCGACTGGGATGATCCGTACCTCACAATGGCTCCGTCGTTTGAAGCGAACGAAATAAAGATCTTCGGCGAAATGTTCAAAAAGGGCTACATCTACAAGGGACTCAAACCCGTTTACTGGTGCCCGAAGGACGAAACGGCTCTTGCCGAAGCGGAGATCGAATACAAAGACGCAAAATGCACCTCCATATACGTCAGATTCAAGGTCAAGGACGACCTCGGCAAGCTCGACGGCATCTGCGATAAGGACAACACCTATTTCATTATATGGACTACCACGCCGTGGACTATGCCCGGCAATATGGCAATAGCGCTCCACCCGCGTGAGACTTACGTCATCGTCAAAGCGGGCGACGTCAACTACATCCTCGCGGCCCCTCTTGCCGACAGAACTATGAAGCAGGGCGGCATCGAGAATTACGAGATAATCAAGGAAGTACCGGGCAGCTTCTTCGAGCTGATGACCGCTTATCATCCTTTCCTTGACCGCGACAGCCTTATCTGCAGCGCGGAATACGTCACTATGGACAGCGGCACGGGCTGCGTCCATACCGCACCCGGCTTCGGCGCGGACGACTATTACACCGGTATGAGATACGGCATAAAGATCGTCGTACCCGTTGACGACAGAGGCTATCAGACCGCCGACGCGGGCAAGTTCGCCGGTATGTATTACGAAGAATCCAACAAGGCGATACTCGACGATATGAAGGAATCCGGCGCGCTCTTCGCATCGGAGGAGATCGTACACCAGTACCCGCATTGCTGGAGATGCAAGAACCCCATCATTTTCAGAGCGACTCCGCAGTGGTTCTGCTCGGTCGAAGCGTTCCGCGACAAGGCGATCGCCGCCTGCGGAAACGTCGATTGGCTCCCTGCATGGGGCGGCGACAGAATGGTCTCTATGATACGCGAAAGAGCCGACTGGTGCATTTCCCGTCAGAGACATTGGGGGCTCCCGATACCCGCGTTCTACTGTAAGGACTGCGGCGAAATAATCTGCACCGAAGACACTATAAATAAAGTTTCCGAAATTTTCGGCAAAGAAGGCTCCAACGCCTGGTTCGAGAAGGAAGCGTCCGAGCTTCTGCCCGAAGGCTTCGTATGCCCCAAGTGCGGCGGCGTACACTTCACCAAAGAAACGGACACTCTCGACGGCTGGTTCGACTCCGGCTCTACCCATTTCAACGTCCTTTCGCGTGAAGGACTCAGCTGGCCCGCAGACCTCTATCTTGAAGGCGCAGACCAGTACCGCGGCTGGTTCCAGTCCTCGCTGCTCACCGCAGTGGGCGCAAAGGATGCCGGCGCACCCTATAAGCAGGTGCTGACTCACGGCTGGGTAGTTGACGGCGAAGGCAAGGCGATGCACAAATCGCTCGGCAACTCTGTGGCTCCCGAGGAGATCATCGTCAAATACGGCGCCGATATGCTCAGACTTTGGGTAGCGGCTTCCGATTACCGCGTTGACGTAAGAGCATCCGACGAGATATTCAAACAGCTTTCCGAATCCTACCGCAAGATACGCAACACGCTCCGTATCCTGCTTGCCAATATCGGCGATTTCGATCCCGATAAGGACGCGGTCGGCACCGATAAATTCCGCGATATAGACAAATGGCTCATCTCACGTCTGAACAAGCTCGTGAAGACCGCGAGACAGGCGTATGAAGACTACGAATTCCATATAGTCTATCACGAACTCCACAATTTCTGCTCCATCGACCTTTCCAAGATATACGTCGATATCACCAAGGACAGAATGTACTGCGATAAGTCGGATTCCGATTCGAGAAGAGCGGCGCAGACCGTTATGTACGAATCCGCTTCCGCACTCATCAGACTTCTCGCACCTATCCTTTCATATACCGCAGAGGAAGCCTGGGGCTATCTGCCTCATAAGGCTTGCGAGGACGCAAGATCGGTATTCCTCAACGATATACCCGAATATATCCCTTCCGAGGACTTCAGCTCCATTGAAGAAGGCTACGACAAACTCTTTGAATACCGCGATACCGTGCTGAAAGCGCTTGAAGAAGCAAGAACGGCAAGAGTTATCGGCAAATCGCTCGACGCGGACGTCATCATCGGTTCCCCCGAAGACAACGAAGCGATGAAGGTATTTGCGTCCCACAAGGACACCCTTGCGGAAATATTCATCACGAGCAAGGTCGAACTCACCAACGGTGCCGTCGAAGACGCTTTCACCGATGAAGTGAGCGGACTTTCGATCAAGGTACTCCCCGCTTCGGGCGATAAATGCGTCCGCTGCTGGAAGAGCGGCGACGGCTATGACGTCGATGAAGAGGGCGGACACCTTTGCGAAAGATGTAAAAACGCCGTATGTTAGCTTTCTTTGTGACTCTCGGAGTGGTCGTTCTCGATCAGCTCACCAAGCTGATGGTACGTCTTTCGATGACGGTCGGAGAACGCATACACTTCATCCCTCACATAATGAATATCACTTACGTCGAAAACGACGGGGCTGCGTTCGGTATGCTCGACAACGCACGCTGGATCTTCCTCGTCGCATCGACGGTCACGATAATCGTCATAATATGGTTCCTTCATAAATACGGGAACCGTCACCCGCTGCTCACCACGTCGCTTGCCTTCATACTCGGCGGCGGCATCGGGAATATGATAGACAGACTGTTCGTCACGAACGAAGCGGGCGAATACGTCGTGACAGACTTTTTCGAGACCGCGTTTGTGGATTTTGCCGTGTTCAACGTGGCGGATTCGTTCATAACTGTCGGCGCGGTGCTTCTCGGAGTGTATGTGATATTCATTGAACCGAAAGTCGAAAAACGCAGAAAAGAAGCCGAAAAGGCGCTCGAAGAAGATTCGGAAGTGGACGATTACGATGGAAACGACGGTTCTGACAACTAACGCATCGCATCGGGACACACGGCTCGATGTTTTCGTGAGCGAGGAACTGGAAATAAGCCGTTCCCTTGCTCAGTCCGTTATATCCGACGGCGGCGTCAGGGTGAACGGCTTTGTTTGCGCCAAGAATTACCGCATTTCGGGCGGCGAAAATATCGAAGTCACGCTGCCGGAGATTAAGGAGCTTGAAGCGACTCCCGAGGATATCCCCGTCGATATAGTTTACGAGGACGAGCATCTGCTCGTCGTCGATAAACCCAAAGGGATGGTAGTACATCCCGCGGCGGGCAACGAAAGCGGAACGCTCGTCAACGCCCTGCTTTACCATTGCCGCGGCAGACTTTCCTCCATCAACGGCGTGATACGTCCGGGGATAGTCCACCGTATCGACAAGGACACGTCGGGACTGCTCATCGTCGCCAAGACCGACGAAGCGCACCGCGGACTCGCGTCGCAGATAGCGGCACACTCGTTCACTCGGCGTTACGAAGCGATAGCAGACGGCAATATCAAAGAAGACAGAGGGACGATCGACCTTCCGATAGGAAGAAGCGAAAAAGACCGCAAAAAAATGGCGGTAACGTATAAAAATTCACGAAACGCCGTCACTCATTACCGCGTCATAAAGCGATACAACGGGTACACCCACCTGGAGCTTACGCTCGAAACGGGGAGAACGCATCAGATAAGGGTGCATCTGTCGCATATCGGTCACCCCGTAACGGGCGACGAGGTATACGGCAGCGGAAAATCCAACAAATTCGGACTTGTCGGGCAATGCCTGTTTGCAAGATATATTTCGTTCGTGCATCCCGTGACGAACGAGACGCTTTCGTTTGAAGCGGATTATCCGGAATATTTCACCGAAACACTTGAAAAATTAAATAAAAACTATAATCTAAAATAGCGGCAACTTCGGAGGTAAAAAAATGGACACAAAAAAACTTCATTTTCTTGAAGAAAAGGCTGCGGAAGTACGCAGACTTATCATTGAAGGTGTCTACAATGCGGGCAGCGGCCATCCCGGCGGCTCGCTTTCATGTGCGGATATCATCACTTATCTCTATTTTGACAAGATGAACGTATCGGCTGAAAAGGCAAAGGACCCGTCAAGGGATCGCTTCGTCCTTTCCAAAGGTCATTGCTGCCCCGCTCTGTACGCGGCACTTGCCCTGAAAGGATATTTCCCGGTCGAGGACATCAAAACGCTCAGAAAACTCGACAGCTACCTTCAGGGACATCCCGATATGAACAAAATAAACGGCATAGATATGTCTACCGGCTCTCTCGGTCAGGGATTTTCCGCAGCCTGCGGTATGGCTAAGGTCGGCAAGATAATGAAAAACGACTATCACGTTTATACCGTCCTCGGCGACGGCGAATCCGAGGAAGGTCAGGTCTGGGAAGCCGCGATGTTCGCAGGTCACTATCATCTCGACAACCTCACCGCTTTTATAGATCTCAACTATCTGCAGATAGACGGCGACGTGAGAAAAATTATGAACCCCACACCGCTTGACGAAAAGTTCCGCGCTTTCGGATGGCACGTTGAAGTCATCGACGGTCACGATTTTGAACAGATCGAAAAAGCCGTTTCGTCCGGCGAAGAGGGCAAGCCGCTTATGATAATCTGCAAAACGATAAAAGGCAAAGGCGTGTCCTATATGGAAAACGCCGTCGGCTGGCACGGCAAAGCACCGAAAAAGGAAGAATACGAGATCGCCGTAAAAGAACTTGACGAAAATCTTGCACATCTCAGGGAGGCACACAATGGCTGATATAGCAACAAGAGCGTCCTATGGCAGAGCACTTGCCGACTTGGGCGAAAAATATGACTTCATAGTGCTTGACGCCGACCTTTCCGGCTCGACACAGACCTGCGTTTTCGCAAAGAAATTCCCCGAAAGATTCATCAACTGCGGCATCGCCGAATCGAATATGATCTCCGTCGCAGCCGGCATCGCCGCAACGGGCGTACCCTGCTTCGCTTCGTCCTTTGCGATGTTCGCCGTGGGCAGAGCTTATGAACAGATACGCAACTCCGCCGGATATCCCAACCTCAACGTAAAGGTATGCGCGTCCCACGCGGGCGTCACCGTCGGCGAAGACGGCGCAACGCATCAGTTCTGCGAGGATATGGCGCTTATGCGTTCCATCCCCAATATGACCGTCGTCTGCCCCGCAGACGATACCGAAGCCTACGCCGCAATCGAAGCCATTCTCAAACACGACGGCCCCGTTTACTGCCGTCTCGGCAGACACCCCGTTCCCGTGGTGTTCGATCCCGCAACGTATAAATTCGAGCTTGGCAAAGCGCTCCCCGTCCGCGAAGGCAAGGACGCAGTCGTTTTCGCCACCGGAGTTATGGTGTCCAAGGCGATAGACGCATACAACATACTCAAAAATGAGGGCATAGAAATTTCCGTCGTTGACGTTCACACCCTCAAACCCCTTGATAAAGAAACGGTAATAAAATACGCTTCCCTTACAAATCACGTCATAACAGCCGAGGAACACTCCGTAATCGGCGGACTCGGAAGCGCAGTGTGCGAATGTCTTGCCGAAAATTACCCGACAAAAGTCAGCCGCGTAGGCATCAACGACGTGTTCGGCAGATCGGGCAAAGCCAACGAGCTTCTCGATTTCTACGGTCTGAACGGCGAAGGCATCGCCTCCAAGGTGAGAGAATCCCTCGGTATAACCAAATGAAAACTTCCGAACTCGACCGCATATTGCGTGACCTTTTCGGCAGCAGCGAAAGCTGGGACGGCGACGGAGCGCAGATAGATTTTGCAAACGACGTCAGAAAAGCCGTCGTCGCTCTCGACTGCACGTCTGACGTGCTCGACTATGCGTCGTCCGTCGGAGCCGACACCGTGATAACGCATCATCCGCTTATCTTCCATCCGCTTTCAAGTCTGTCAAGCGATGACGCCGTGGGCAAAAGGGTGATAAAAGCGGTAAAATACGGCATTTCCGTCTATGCGTACCATACCTGCCTTGACGAAACAGTCGGCGGAGTGAACGACGCGCTCTGCGAAAAACTCGGCATCGGCGGTACTTATCCGTTCGTACCTTACGGCAGACGCGGAGAGACGGAGAACGAAACGAGCCTTTCCGATTTCGTCTCTTTCGGCGAAAATGCGCTGGATACAAAGGCGCAGAACGTCATCGACTGCGGAAAAACGGTGAAAAAAGTCGCCGTCGTTTCCGGCAGCGGAAAAGGGGAAGTGAAGGAAGCGTACCTTTCGGGTGCCGATACGTTCGTCACCGGCGAAGCGTCGCACGACGCATTCATCGACTGTAAGGAATACGGTATGAATATGGTCTGCTTCACCCATTTTGCGACCGAGAACGTAGTTATAAAACATCTTGCATTAATTATTCGGGGCTATGTCCCGGAGGTAATCGAATATGGCATTTGACGGTTTCTTTTGTGCTTCCGCTGCCCGCGAAATGCGCGAAAGCATCAACGGTTTCCGTGTGGAAAAAATAAACTGCCGCGGCTCGTCCGCGGAGTTTTCCCTTTACGGGGAAAAAACAAAAAAATACCTTTACATCTCTCTTTCGGCGTCCGCGAACTTCGTCACGGTGAGAAAAGAACCGACTCTCCCCAACGATATGCCGTCGGCGTTCTGCCTGCTGCTCCGAAAGCATCTGCAAGCCGGCAAGATACGCGGTATATCGGCAGTTGAAAACGAACGCATAATCAAATTCGTTTTTGATTCCCCGGACGAGCTTGGGCATATTTCCGAAAAGACGCTTTACGCCGAGATTATGGGCAAGTATTCCAACCTCGTCGTCACGTCGGAAGGGAAGGTACTCGGCAGCCTGTATTTTGCCGACCTCGTGTCGTTCAAACGCGCCATAATGCCGGGGATCGCTTACGAGCTTCCGCCGAAGCAGGACAAAATTTCGGCAAAGGACATTTCCTTTGAGGATTTTGCAAAGCTTTGCGATACGGCGCCCGAAAAAAAGGCTGATAAGTTCCTTATCGAAAACTTTTTCTGCTTTTCTCCGCTCACCGCGTGGGAAACGGTGTATTCCGCCTGCGGCGACGGCGATGCGTCCGTGGGTGACGCGGGAAGCGAAAGACTGTATAACGCGGTGAAAGGGCTGTACGACCTTGTCGAAAACGGCACTATTTCGCCGTCTGCCGTGTATAACGGCGACGACGGCGTTGAATTTCATTTTGCACCGATCCACCGCTACGGCGATAAGGGGGTACGCACATTCGGGACGCTTTCGGAGCTGACAAGCGTCTATTTCGGCGAAAGATCGGAAAAAGCGCTGCTCAAGGAGCGGACGAACGACCTTGCTAAAATAGTGATAGCGCGGACGAAAAGGATAGAAAAAAAGCGGCTCCTCCATCTGGAAGAGCTTGAAGAATGTAAAAAGAAAGACGAATTCCGCAAAAAAGGCGAGCTTATCACGTCGAACATATACCGCATAAAGCAGGGCGACGACAGCGTTGACTGCACCGATTGGGAAACGGGCGAAAACGTCAATATCAAACTCGATATCACGCTTACGCCGTCAAAAAACGCCGAAAGGTTCTTCAAAAAGTACCGCAAGCTCCAGAACGCCGAAAAAGCGATCCTTCCGCAGCTTGAAGAAAGCAGGCTCGAAAAGATATATCTCGAATCGGTCTTCGACACGATCTGCCGCTGCGAAAACGCGGAAGACGCCGAACAGATAAAGGACGAGCTTATTTCTGGCGGATATATCAACAAAAAGACGAAAAGAGTACAGCGCAAGCCCTGCCGTCCGCTTGAATATACCACACCGGGCGGATTCCTCGTTCGTGTCGGCAGGAACAATATAATGAACGACGCACTCACGAAGTCGGCGGCAAAGGACGATATCTGGTTCCACGTCAAATCTTTCAGCGGAAGCCACGTCATCCTTTATACCGACGGCAGAGAGCCGGGCGACGAGGACTATACCGAAGCGGCACGCCTTGCCGCAAGCCATTCGTCCGTCCGTGACGGAAAAAATATAGAAGTCGATTACACAAGGGTAAAATTTGTCCGCAAACCTGCCGGCAGCAAACCGGGATACGTCACTTATGACAAATATTATACCGCGGTCGTCGATCCGTAAGGATCGAGTTTATAACTAAGAATAAAGTTTTCGGTTTTCAGAGATTTTGTAGGGGACGGCGTCCTCGACGTCCCGATTACATAGCAAAAAGCAAAGCTTTTGCTGAAAATTATTCGATGAACATTGCTTCTGCGATCCCGTCGCGGATCACAAGATCGGCTTTTTCGTCTGCGCTTGTCGGCGTTTTGTTGATAAGCACAAGACGGCTGCCCTCAAAATAGTCGATGAACGAAGCCGCCGGATATACCGTCAGCGACGTTCCGCCGATTATCAATACGTCGGCGTTTGCAATGGCGTTCACCGCGCCGATGATGCAGCCGTTGTCGAGCGGCTCCTCGTAAAGCACGACGTCCGGCTTGATGACGCCGCCGCAGTTTTCGCAAAGAGGGACGCCCGTGGTGTGAAGAATGTAGTCCTCGGTGTAGAATTTTCCGCATTTCGTGCAGTGGTTGCGTTTGACCGAGCCGTGAAGCTCAAAAACGTTCACGCTGCCTGCCGCCTGGTGCAGACCGTCGATGTTCTGCGTCACAACGGCTTTCAACTTGCCCGATTTTTCAAGCGACGCAAGAGCGCGATGACAGGCGTTCGGCTTTGCAGCGGTGTAAAGCATCTTGTCGCGGTAAAAACGGTAAAACTCGCTTGTTTTTCTCACAAAAAACGAGTGCGAAAGTATCGTCTCGGGCGGATAGTCGTATTTTTGGTTGTAAAGCCCGTCTGTCGAACGGAAATCCGGTATGCCGCTTGCGGTCGAAACGCCGGCTCCCCCGAAAAAGACGATGTTGTCTGACGAATCTATTATTTTTTTCAGTTCTTCATTCATAAACCTGACCTCCCGTTTTTTATATATTAGCACATTTTTTCGATTTTTTCAACGTAAAAAGTTTTCAGTTTTCAGTTTTCAGTTTTCAGTTTTCAGAAAATTGCAGGGGAAATTGATAATTCATAATGCATAATGTTATTATTTCACGCGAAAGCGTGAAATAATTTCCTTACTTCTTCACTATTACTTCTTACTTCTTACTTCAAGAGGACGCCGTCTGCAAATTACTGAAGACTGAAAACTGAAAACTTTATTTTCGCACCGTGTGCGAAAATAATTTTCTCCGCTCCTCACTCCTCACTCCTCACCCCTCTCTTTCCAAAAATTTCCGCTAAGGAAGTGACTGTATATGACGCATCTTCTGTCGCCGGCAGGCGATATGGAATGTCTGAAAGCCGCCGTCTGGGCAGGTGCCGACGAAGTATATTTCGGGCTTTCGGAGTTCAACGCACGCAAAAACGCAAAAAATTTCTCGCTCGACGAAGCGTTTGAAGCCATAAAATTCTGCCGTCTTTACGGCGTAAAAACCAATATCACGCTCAACACGCTGCTTTACAACAACGAATACGAAAGCGCGCTTTCCCTTGTCGAAAAAATGGAAAAAGGGCTTCGCCCCGATTCGTACATAATCCAGGACGTGGGACTTGCGTCGCTCCTTGCGGAAAAATTCCCCGATATCAGCCTGCACGCATCCACGCAGATGCAGATCCACGGCTCGTATTCGGTCGAGCTTCTCAAAAAAATGGGCTTTGACCGCATCGTGCTTGCCCGCGAAATGAGCAGAGAGGACGTAAAAGCGTTCTCCGACAAGGGAATAGAGACCGAAGTTTTCATACACGGCGCTATGTGCGTCTGCCGTTCGGGCGGCTGCCTTATGTCGTCGATGATAGGCAAACGCTCCGGCAACCGCGGCGAATGTGCCTACCCTTGCCGTATGAGCTACAATAAAGGCTATCCGATGTCTCTCAAAGACCTCTGCCTTGCGGGATTCATCCCCGAGCTTATGGATATGGGCATATCGGCGCTGAAGATCGAGGGCAGAATGAAGTCGCCGGAGTACGTTTACGGCGTGACGAAGATATACCGCCGCCTGCTTGACGAGCATCGCGGAGCGACCGGCGACGAAATAAAGGCGCTGTCGTCGCTGTTTTCGCGGTCGGGATTCACCGACGGTTATTATACGCATCATCTCGGCAAATCAATGTTCGGCGTCCGCACCGACGAGGACAAGGCGAACACGAGGGAAGCGGAAGAAAAACCGACGGAGCGCAAACTGCCTCTGTCGGTGGATTTTTCGGCAAAGGTGAGCGAAAAGAGCGTTCTTCGCCTTGACTGCAACGGAAACGAAGTGACGGTATGCGGCTTTGCGCCCGAAGCAGCGCAGAAAAGCCCCACGCCGGAAACCGACGTAAAAAAGCAGCTTTCCCGTTTCGGTACAACGCCGTTTGAAGTGAAAAACATCGTCTGCGATATCGAAGACGGCTTTTATCCCGTTTCCTCGCTCAATTCGCTGCGCCGCGAGGCGGCAGAGAAGCTGGTAGGTCTGCTCTGCAAGGCGAACGAGCCGCAAAGGACAACGAAAAAGCCGTTTGCAAGAACGGAGCCGAACGGAGACGGCGGCAGGCTCATCGTAAGATTCGAGGGCGACGCCGTCAGCAAAAGCGTATGCGAAAAGGCGGACATCATCGCGCTGCCGATACATAAAACGGAGCTTTGGAAAAAACTGCTCCCGTACAAAGAAAAACTGTCGCTCATTCTTCCGGGCTTCGTCTTCGACAGCAGGCTCGGCACGATAAAAAAACTGCTTGACGACGCGAAGGAGTGCGGCATCACGCGGCTGACGCTCCCCAACTTTTCGTTCGTCCCGTTCTGCGGCGGTTTTACGCTCGACGGCGGCTATGAGCTTAACTGCATAACGTCCGTCACCGCGTCGTTCCTTGCGTCGCTCGGATTCGACACCGTCTGCGCGTCGCCCGAGGTCAAAAACGCCCTGTGGCGGAACGCGGCGACCGTCGTTTACGGCAGGGTAAAGCTGATGAACACAAGAAACTGCCTCATAAAGAACAGCACTCGCTGCACCGACGGAAAAGGCGGAGTCCTCAACGACAGGACGGGCGCGTCTTTCCCGGTGTTCTGCGATTTTGACCACTCGAATTCGGTCTATAACTCCGTTCCCGTATGGCTGCTCGACAAAAACGTGAACACGTCAAAGGTCGTCATATTCACGACCGAGGATGAAGCCGGGCAGGACGGCATAATGAAAGCCCTTGAAGATCATTCGTCCCCGAAAGGGAAATTCACACGCGCATATTTTGCATATCAGAGGTAAAGTATGATGAAATATTAGTTTATATCTGTTCATAATTGAGGTTATTATTTCACGCGAAAGCGTGAAATAATTTCCTTACTTCTTCACTATTACTTCTTACTTCTTACTTCAAGGGGACGCCGTCCCCTACAGAAAACCGAAAACTTCATTCCCAAAAAACATTTACGGCAGGGTTTTGTTTCCCTGCCGTAAATGTTTATGTATTATTCTTCGTCTTTATTTTCATTGCCGTCTGCAAGTGCGGGTTTCTTTTTCTTCTTAACGATAACAAGTGCCGCAACTCCGCCGAGTGCAACAACTGCAACCGCAGCAATAATCCAAACATTGCCGTCGGAAAGGGTGGAGCCGGTTTCAGTATTGTCCGATATTTTTTCAAACGCCGCCGTTACGGTCACGTTTGCCTTGGGCATCGTGAACGTGTACTTCGCCGCGTCCGTTTCATCCTGCGTCAGGGCGGCGGTCAATTCTGCGCCGTTGTCGTCTTTATACGTGACAAGCAGGCTGTCTGCCTTGAGCTGATAGCCCTCGGCGGGCGTTACCGTGACGGTGACGGTTTGCCCCTCCACGAACGCACTTGTCGGGAAGCAGTCCCAGTCCACCGTCACCGTGCCGTTTTCTGTGGGCCGGTCGTATACCATGTAGGCTTCGGAGATTATACTCATAAGTTCGTTCCAACCGGACGCCTCTGTATAGGCGTTGTATGCGCCGGAGGGCACATACACGGTCAAACCGGGGTTTTGAGGGATTGAAGAAAGGGACACACTCGGCGGCGTGCTTGCTTTGACGATGATTCTTTTCAAACTATCGCAATAAGCGAGCGCAGAGTCACCAATGCTTTTCACGCCTTCGGAAATCGTGACGCTTGCTAAAATTAAGCAGCCTTGGAACGCAAAGTTACCAATGCTTTCCACGCTCCCGGGAATCGTGACGCTTGCTAAATTTCTGCAGTTAGCGAACGCTTGTTCTCCAATGCTCGTCACGCTCCCGGGAATCGTGACGCTTGCTAAATTTTTGCAGTTATCGAACGCATTTTTTCCAATACTCGTCACGCTCCCGGGAATCGTGACGCTTGCTAAATTTGTGCAGTTAGCGAACGCATGTTTTCCAATGCTCGTCACGCTCCCCGGAATCGTGACACTTGTCAATTTTTCAAAGCGATAAAAAGCAAAATCCCCGAGTGTGGTAATGCCGGGATCGATTTGAACGGTGGTTACGGTACCGGCAGCATTATGCCACGGACGCCTTTCATATGAGTAGGAATCATAGTCCGGCATTGCGCCCTCGCCGGTGAAGGTAAGGGTTTTACCGTCCTCCGACAGCTCCCACGTGATGCCCGGGACGCCGGTTTCGGGTTCGGTTTCGGGGGCGGGAGTGATTTCGGGGTCAGGGGTGGTTTCTGCTTCGGGGGCGGGCTCACCGCAGAGGCAATCGCCGTTTGTGAACTCGTGCTCGTGGGAAGCACTCACAGCCTTGCAGTATACGCAGATGCCGCTGTCATCGTATTCGTGCTCTCCGGTAGCGGGGACGGTGATATCTGCGATGACGTTTCCGCTTGCATTTAGCTTTGCGACACAGCCGGGATGCGTGCAGCCCCAATATTCCACGCTTCCGTCTTTCACGCAGGTCGGCGCAGCGGCGGCATGATAGGCGTTCGCGTCTTTTTCGTGCGTGTGCAGAACGGTGTATTCCACAGTCAACTCGGTCACAAACTGCCACTTATTGTCAGTCGCCGTCACCGTTTTTCCGTTGTAAGTTTCCACGCCATTCAGGGTCACGGAATGAACGTTCTCCTCCGGAGCGAAGGATACGACCATCGTTGTATTGTCCGGCATCGACACGGCCGCATTGGAAACATCGAGAACAGAGGGCCATCTATTAAAATTACCAAATTTAAAAGTCACTTTTGTAAGTATGCAGCTTTCCGGCACGCTGACGGTGAAATCGTAATACTGGCGCATATAGCACGTGTACCAGCCACCGCTTTCATAATGTCCGCTGATCGTGACGACTCCGCTTTCCGTATCGGTGAAGCCCTCGGGAAAGGTCACGGTCATGGTCTCGTCGTTCGCCGCGCTCGCCGGCACGGCAAACGCGGTCAGCATGGTGGTAAGCATAAGCACTGTCATAAGTAAACTTGTAATTTTTTTCATGAAGAATCACTCCTATATATTCATCGTTTTTGTTTTACAACATAGTTGTGATTATGTAATACATAACCGTGTAAATAATGGGTGTTAAGTCATAGTTCATTCCGTCCTTTTTTGTTCGTTCATACCTTTATACGAACGAGAACGAAAAAGGTAAACAACTTTTTGAAAAAACTGAAAAATCTTCAAAAAATCCAAAATGAATATAACCAAACATTCCGACAATATACATTTTAAGCAGTATATCACAACAAATTCCGTTTGTAAAGATATTTTTTCAATGTTGTTATATTTAACTTTATATATTGTCAAAACTGATAATCTTCGGCAGTATATACAAATAAAAGTTGACAAAACACGTATCAAGTGTATAATAAAAACAAAGAAAGAGAGGTAAAACTATATGAAGAACAATAAAATCATCCTTGCTCTTCTGCTTGTTTTTGCGCTTATGTTAAGCTGCATCGCCTGCACCGAAACGGAAACGCCGTCGGGCAACGAAAGCAAAGAAGCGTCGGCGGAAGCAAGCACCGCTTCGGCTGAAGAAAGCCTTGAGGAAGAATCCTCCGAGGTTATGCCGCTCGTCCGCGATCTCGGCGGACGCGACATCAAGTTCCTCGTTGCCGGCAGCAATTACAGCTATTACGAATCGTTCGAGATCTACGCCGAAGAAACGAACGAAGAAGCCATCAACGACGCCGTTTTTGAAAGAAACCAGATCGTTCAGACAAGGCTCAACTGCACGATAAGCGAAGAAAAATCCACAAACGTCGCTGCCGATATGGATAAGTACGTCAACGGCGGCATCGACGACATCACCGTTTATATGCCTATGATCAACGACGCGGTCAACTACGTCGGCGGCGGCATAATGCTCGACCTGCACGAATTCGATGACTGTATGAACCTCGGCGAAAGCTGGTGGGATCAGAAAGCCAACGAAGGTCTTGAGATCAACGGCAAGCTCCTGTTCACCACGGGCGATATCTCCATTCTCGATAACGAATGTACGATGGTCGTCTTCTTCAACAAGTCACTTGTGGAACAGTACAACCTCGAAAGCCCCTACGATCTTGTTGACAGCAAGCAGTGGACGATCGACAAAATCTATGAAATGGGCAAGGATTTCACCGAAAACCTCGGCGATTCCAGATGGAACAACGAAGACCACTACGGTCTCCACGTCGCGTTCAACGCTCCGCACTCCTTCTTCTTCGGATGCGGCGGCACGATCACCGAAAAAACGGCTGACGGCAAGCTCGCCATCAATATGAACTCCGAAAAGAACATCGGCATCCTCGACAAAGTGTTCGAGATCAGCTACAAGCCCGACGTTGTAACCAACAAAACGCCGAACTGCGGCTCGTTTGAAGATATCTGCCGTATGTTCCTCAACGATCAGATCATATTCACCACCTTCGCGCTCACCGACCTCAAGAACTTCCGTTCCGTTGACGGCTTCGACTACGGCATACTCCCGTATCCGCTCCTTGACTCCAACCAGGAAGAATACCGCTGCCTCATTTCCACCGGACTCGTTCCCGGTGTCTGCATCCCCAGCAATATCGACGCCCCCGAAGACGTTGCGGTCGTGCTTGACAATATGGCATACTATTCGCAGTCCACCGTCACGAGAGCATACTACGAAGTCACCCTCAAATCCCGTGACCTCAAGGACGAAGCGTCCGAAAGAATGCTCGACATAATCTTCAAATCCCGTGTTTACGATATGGGCTACATCTACAACTTCGGCGGACTCGGAATGCTCATTCAGAATATGAACGACAGAAACAGCTCCGATTTCACCTCCAATTTCCAGGCTATCGCCGACAAGGCAGAGCAGGAACTCGAAGAAGCACTCGAAAATTTTGAATAAAACAAAAATTTTTCCGTGGGTCGCCCCACGGAAAAATTACATAAGAGGAGGATAAAAATGGATAAGTATATTGAAAGTGTAGACAAATGTCTTAATTGGATAGAATCGCAGATGCTGTCGTTCAACCGCGGAAGCGTCGGCGTTTACGAAAGAATACGCATCAACGTGAACAAGCGCGTCAACTGGACACGTCCCGACTGCAACAGCGAGATCGCAAGAGTATATTACAAAAGAAAACGCCCGGAAAGCGACGACGTAAGGGACAATATCGTGAACTTCGTGCTTTCCACGCAGGACAACGATCCGTATTCCTGCTGGTACGGCTCGTTCCCGTTCTTCCTCAACGACGGCGAAGTGCTTGCTGCCAACGGTCAGGCAAGATGGCAGAACGACAACGGCAAGGTGCTTATCGCGCTTCTTGATATGTACGATATGACGAAAGACGAAAAATTCAAGACTGCCGCTCTGAAGCTCGCGTCCTATTGGATGAAAATTCAGTGCAAGGAAGGATTCTTCTATCAGAACGACCACGGCGTAACGCAGAACGTCAAGGAAGGCCCCTGCTTCGTGTTCTGGATGTCGGCAGGGCTTGCTATGTGCTACGGCGTGACCGGCGATGAAAAATACCGCGACAGCGTCCGCCGCGCTATGGACTACGTTCTTCCGTTACAGAAAGAAAGCGGCAGATTTACCACGAGCTACGAAGTGAACCGCCACGAGGACTGGCGTCCGGCGTCGTCCGAAGCGTCGCTTGCGATGTTCTGCCTTGCAAGGATACTCAAATACATCCCCGAAGAAAGATACAAAACCGCGTTCGACAAGGTCAGCGCCTACGTTTTCTCGCTCCAGCATAAGGAGGGCGGCATAATCAACTCCGACGAAGAGGGCAAGACCGCGTCGCTCCAGGACGACAGAATGAGATGCGACCTCGTCTATACCGAAGGCTTCGCGCTTATGGGCTTCAACGAGGGCTACGCGCTCACCGGCGACGAAAGATACAAAAACGCCGCGATACGTCTTGCGGATTTCCTTGTCGCCATCCAGTGCCACGGCGAAAGCCCGCTTTGGGACGGCGCATGGAGAGGCGCTTACCATCCCGACAAGCACGTCTGGGAGGGCAGAGCAAATCAGAACAACTCCATCGACGAAGGCGGTATGTACTCGGTCTATACCGGCTGGTGCTGCTCCACGATAATGGACGGTCTTCTCGGTGTCAGCAAAATGATCGGTGAATGATATGAAAAAAACATTACTGCTTATTCTTGCGTTTTCCCTCGTTCTTTCGCTTTTTGCCTGCGCGGCAACGCAGAACGAGGTGTCGAAAGAAGTATCCGAGGAAGTGTCTGCCGAAGTTTCGGTGATAACGGAAGTTTCGGTTGAAGAAAAAATTATTTATGAGGAAGCGAAAAACGTGACTGAAGTATTCAACGTGCGCGATTTCGGCGCAAAAGCCAACGGCAGCGACGATTCGGCAAGCATCCAGGCGGCGATCGACGAAGCGGCAAAGCAAGGCGGAACGGTGTATCTTCCTGCCGGAACGTACAGCCTTGCAAATCCCATCGTAAAGAAAAAAGACGTGTCCATCGTCGGTGACGGTATGTGGACGACGCGCCTTAAATGGATAGGCAAGGGTGACAGCGCGATGATCGTTATGACGAACGAGGCGCTCTGGGGAACGACGGTAGAAAACCTCTATTTCACCACCAACCTCGCGTCCGATAAGATCGTCGGCATCCGCGGCGGCTCGACGCTTCAGGCGTACAATTCCGCTATCGGTACGTTCAAAAACCTTGTATTTTCGGGGCTTTACTGCGGTATTTCCGGAGACGCGGAACCCGAGGGAGTCGGCATTTTCGACTGTATGTTCGAGAACGTGTTCTGCTCTTCCTGCACCTACGGGCTGCACCTTTACGGCTCGGGCAACACGATCATCCACCCGAGGATAGCCACCTGCAAATACGGTCTTACGCTTGACTACCTCAACGGCGAATCGTTCGACGGCGTACACGTCATAGGCGGCATCTTTGCGTCCAACACCACCGATATCTACATTCCGTCTTCAAAAGGCACGCGCCCGTGCGACTTTGTGGGAACGTGGTTCGAGAACGCGACGGAAGGCATACTCACCATAGCTCGTGCCGGAACAAGGATAATGAATCTTACGTTCCGCGACTGTATGCTCAATTCAGCCGCCGACAACAAGAATTTCTATCTGTTCGACGCCCGCAACGCTTTCGGCGTCGTCACGCTCGATTCCTGCACCGTCATCAACAATGCGGGCATACTGGCACCGACCGCAGCGAGCGGAAAGCTTGCGATAACGAATCTGCAGGTCTATGACAACGGCAGCAACTATGTGCTGAACGACAGAGCCCACGGCACCGAAACCGCGTCCGTCAAGAGCAGCACCACCGAAATAAAGATACTGCACAGGCTCCGTTATCTCCCGGACGGCGTTTCCGTCACGCCCAAAAACGAGCTTGCCGCAAAGCTGAATTACTACGTCACCGTTGACGAAAAGTATATCTATATCCACATCGTCGGAAGTCCCGAAGCGGGAAGCGCCGAATTCTATTGGGAAGTAACGAGATAAAGGCATTAGCGTATTCACTTGTAAAAGAATAAAAAATCCGGCTGAAACGGGAGGGATCCTGCTTCAGCCGGTTTGCTTATTAAAATATCACATAGAAGAGCGGCACGGTGACGAATACCAGCCACGACGGGTGCCACCAGCCGAAAAGACAGCCGAACAGCACATAGATGAATGCCACGAGGATGGGGAAATTGAGTTTTCGGATGTTTCTGTATTCAAAAACGTCGAACAGGCTGACCTCAACGGGGATCGCCATAAACAGCACCCAAAGCGGATGCCACAAGCCAAGGGCAAGCCCGAGGGCGACGTAGACCACAGCCGTGATGAGCGTGAAAGCGATGTAGCGGAAAAGACGCACCTTCCGGTCGCGTTTCACAAACGAAACGTCCGCTTTTGCGGCGTTTTCGGGCGACGGCAGCGGAGACGCGGTGCTTCCGTCGTCGCGTATCACCTCGTCGGGATCAAGGTTGAGCAGCTGATCGAGCGAAACGTCGTAAAGAACCGCGATCGCGTAAAGCATATTGCCGTCGGGATTCGCCTTGCCTTTTTCCCAATCTTCCGCAAGGGAGCGGCGTATACCGAGCCTTGACGCAAAGTCTTCCTCGGATATACCCGCGTTTATGCGGTATTTTTTTAACCTTATCGAAAGCTCGTTATGCATAAGCCGCGTCCGTCACTTTGAATACGTTCCGTCAAAGAACGTATCGTCGAGCCATTTTATCGAAAGACCTACCCAACGGGTAACGTAGGGAACGACGAGCAGGTTTCTGATGTTTTCGTCCCAGCATACGTTCGGACGTGCGGTCGAAAGACCGTGCAGACCGTTGGGGAAGATGTGCAGCTCGAACGGCACCTTGTGAGCCGAAAGAGCAGTCGCATAGATCAGCGAGTTTTCGACGGGAACGCCGTTGTCGTTCGCGGTGGACCATATAAACGTGGGCGGCGTGTTTTCGGTGACTTTCAGCTCGACGGACACTCTTTCAAGCGCTTCCTTGTCGGGATCTTCGCTTGAAAGCAGATACACGAACGAGCCGAAATGCGGGTGATCGGCGCTTGAAATGACGGGGTAGCAAAGCACCGTCGCATTGGGGCGCGCTTCGTCTTTTTCTATGCCGAGTGCGGACAGCACTCTTTCGTCGTTGTAACAGTTGGAAATATAGGCGGCAAGGTGTCCGCCTGCAGAAAATCCGCAGACCGCGATCTTAGTCGGATCAATGTGGAATTCCTCGGCGTGGCGGCGTATGTAAACGATCGACTGCGCGGCGTCAAGGAGCGGGTTTATCTCGTGACAGTGGGGAGCGACGGTGTATCTGACGACGAAGACCTCGTAGCCTGCCGCCTTGTAGCAGTCGGCGACCGGCTCGGCTTCTCTGTCGGAGGTCATAGCGTAGGCACCGCCCGGGAACACCACCATAACGGGGCGCGGATATTTCGCCATTTCGGGCGACGGCTTGCTTCTGTACGCTTCGATATATACGTTTTCGCTGTTTTCGTGGACTTGTTTGTCATAGGGCTTGATGATTTCCATTGTTTGAATCCTTTCTGTTGATTATTGTCAAAACGATCGAATAAATGAAAAGTGCTGCCGGAATGATGAGTATTACGCTGCCGAGCTTTGCATACAAAGTCGTGCCGGAGGTCGAGAAAGCTATCGTCTGCGTGGTTATTCCTTTCGTCATCGGCGCAAGCTCGTTTTTGATGACGCCTTTCGGCGAAATGAAGCACGAAACGCCGGTGTTGGCACATCTTACCACCCATTTTCCGTTTTCTATCGCACGCAGCACCGAGTGCGCTTCGTGCTGATAAACGCCCGGCGAATCCTTGTACCAGCTGTCGTTGGTCGCAACGACGAAGAAAGACGGCGTTTCCTCACGCGCAAGCGACGGGAAAATCGAGTCAAAACATATAAGCGGGCTTATACATACGGACGGCTCGCCGTCGTCTGCGGGCAGGAAAAGCAGCTTGCTTTCGCTCCCTGCGGTGAACGGGGACGACGACAGGTTCAGCCCCGAAATGAACGGGAAAACTTTGGCAAGCACTTCTCCGAGCGGCAGATATTCGCCGAACGGAACGAGGTGCCGCTTGTCGTATCTTCCGTCATAAAGCGTGCCGTCGGAATTGACGAGAAAAAGGGAATTGTACTTTTTGCCGTCTTCGACGACTATCCCCGAAACGAGGATGTTCGTTTCGTATTTTTCGGCTATGGCGCAAAAATCGTTCAGTATGCTTTTCGTCATCGTCGTAGGTATCGCCGATTCGGGAAGTACCACAAGGTCGGCACCGTCCGACGCGGCTTGTTCGGTGAGAGAAACGTAGTTCTCAACTACGTTTTTGAGCCTGCTCCTGTCCCATTTTTCCATTGACGATGTGTTCCCCTGAACGCAGGAAACGGTAAGGGATTGCGTATTTTCTTTATTTTCTGTCGGAACGAACAGCAGCACCGTGCCGAGAAAAAGCGGAACGCAGATATATTCCAGTGTGCGTATCAGGCTTTTTTTGCTGAAATCGCGGCAGGTGACCGAAGCGGAAGCGCAGAACGCGCCCATCACAAGCGCGATGCCGAAAGTGCCGACGACGGATATTATCTGAATGAGCGGCAGAAATCTGTACTGTCCTATCGCGGATATCCCCCACGGGAACGACAGAAAGCCGAGATTTGCAATGATGAACTCGCTCACCATCATACAGCATCCCGCACCGAGAGGGATGAGACGCGGCTTCTTCGGGAACAGATAAAGCAGGCAGAAGGAAGCGGAATTGATGAGCGAATGAAAAACGCCAAGTCCGATATCGGCGGCGATGACGATGAAAATGCCTTCCGCCATTGAAAACCCGAACGCTTCAAACGGGTACAGAACGTAAAACCACGAATAAAGCGGGATATAAAAACCGAGCGAGAAGCAGAGCGTTTTGCGGAACACTTTTCTCGGAACAAACGAGTTTTCGTCTTTTTCAAGCGCGATGACGAAATACGCCGTCAGTCCGACAAAAGCAAAAACGAAAAGATATCCGTAAAAAAAGGCAAGCGAATAAATTCCGCCTGCCAGCGCACACGAAACATATTTATGCTTTGTGATAAAAGCGTATGTTTTTCTGAATGCGTTTTTTATTTTCATAATGAATCGACTGTTTCCTTTATCAGCGTGAACGCACACGCGAAAGCGTCATAGGGAGTATCAAAACTGTAAAGATGCTCGAGGACTTCGCTGTTGTGCGTAAGCGAAGAGAGACCGGCAAAATCCATCAGATGCGGCTCGACCGTCAGAACGACGTCGCCTTTTCTGTCGGCGTTCACTTTGCTTATCGTTTCTTTTACAAGGGCTTTTCCTTTTCCGGGAGGAACGATTATGCTGTTTTCGATGCAGTCCTTGATGTGGAAATACTCGATATATTCTTTGAGCGTGTCATAAGCGTTCTCCGCACTTTTGCCCGCATAGACGAAGTTTGCGTTGTCAAGCACTATTCTGAGCCTTCCGCCGAAATGATCGGCAAGATCCTTCACGTCTTCCACGGACTCGCCGAGGATATCCTTTTCGTTTTCGTGACAGAGGATAAATCCCTCTTTTTCGGCTTTGTCGAGTAGAGACGCCACGTTGTCAAGCGCTTTTTCGCGGAATACGGCGCGGGTGTCGCCCTTTTCGGGGTAGAACGAGAACATTCTTATTCTGTTCACGCCGAGCCTGTCGCCGATGGCGATAACGCGGTCAAGAAGAGCAAGCTGAGATTCCTTTTCGTTCGTCAGGGCTTTGCCGAGAGGCGAACCGAGCGACCAGACTTTTATATTGTGTGAGGAAAGTTTTTCTTTGACGGACGCGATTTCGCCGTCGTCAAGCGAAACGAACGACTTTCCGTCAACTCCGCGAAGCTCGATATAGGGAATACCGAACTTGCAGAGAGAATCGAGCTGGATATTGAAATCGGGTGAAATTTCGTCCGCGAAAGCGGAATAGATGAAAGAAGCCATTTTAATCTCCGTTACCGTCTTTTACCGCAACTATCTTGCTGTTTTCAAAATACCCGGTATAAGTTCTGCCGTCGGGCCAGGTGTAGACGGCTTTTTCGCCGTGAGCGTAGCTGCCGTCGTCGTTTATGATGAACTCGTTGTTTTCGTCCTTTATGCGGGTGTCGAGCTGATTGTCGATGAACGAGCCGATATATCTTTCGCCGTTCGCCCAGCTGTAAGTGGCTTTGCCGGTGCGCTTGTCGTTCACGAAATCGCCGGTGTAAACGTCGCCGTTGTCGTAATAATAGGTGCCGATACCGTGCTTCATACCGTTTGCAAAGCCGCCCTCGTACCTTGCGGCGGGAGCGCCGTCCACGGAAGCGTAGGTAAATACGCCCTGACCGTTCGGAAGCCCGGACGCAAAACTGCCGACGTAGTTCGAGCCGTCCGACCAGGTGTATTCGCCGCTGCCTTCCATCTTGCCGTCAACGAAATCGCCTTCGTAAGTGTCGCCGTTCTTGAAGACGTATTTGCCCTTGCCCATCATTTTGCCTCTGACGAGCCTGCCTTCGTAGGTGTCGCCCGTGGCAAAATATTTTATCTTGCCGTAGCCGTCCTGGTAAAGCCCCTGGATATCGCCTTCGTATACGTCGCCGTTGCTGAACGTGAGCTTGCTTTTGTAATAATCGAGCGTCGCGGTCTTGCCGTCCGGGTATCTGACGATGCCGCTGACCGGCTGACCGTTCACTACCTTGCCGAGGAAGGTGTAGCCGTCGTCGTTTTTGACGTAGCGGTAGCCCATAAGCAGAAGTATGCCGATGACCGCCAGCACGCAAACGACGGCAAGTATTATGATAATGACTGCCGGATGTAGTCCCTGTCTGCGTTTATACATAATTTACCTCCGTCAATGTCATTCTTTGGAAGCGAACAGACCTTCCGCCATTTCCACAAGCTCGGGGAAAAGGTATATGCACAGAAGGGCTACCGCCGCAAAAGCAAGGATGGCGACGAGCATTATCATAACGGTGATGCTTTCGCCCTTGTACTTGCTTTCCGCTTTTTCGATCTTTTCTTCGGGGATATAATACTTTCCGTCCTTGTTCCTCACCGTGTCCGAGAACGCGGAGCCGTCGCGGAGCGAGTAGCGAAGAAAGAAATTCGGTTTATATCCGATATCCTCAAACGACACCGCCCTGCTTTCGCTGAAAGCGTCCGCATTAAGCAGCGCGCGGACAAAGCCGCCGAGTATCTTCTTTGTATAGAAGGTATAAGCCGCGGCTATCATAACGCCTATTATAAACGCCCAGAATATCTGTTCAAGTGATGCCATTTGTACTGTTCCTTTTTATTTTTTGGGTATCATTACTTCCATACCGCCCATATAAGGACGGAGAACTTCGGGGATCGCCACGCTGCCGTCTTCTCTCAGATTGTTTTCGAGGAAGGCTATGAGCATACGGGGAGGAGCGACGACGGTGTTGTTGAGCGTGTGAGCCAGATATTTCGTGCCGTCTTCTTTTTCGATCCTGATCTTAAGACGTCTTGCCTGCGCGTCGCCGAGATTGGAGCAGGAGCCGACTTCAAAGTATTTCTTCTGTCTGGGAGACCATGCTTCGACGTCGCAGGATTTGACCTTGAGGTCTGCGAGGTCGCCGGAGCAGCATTCGAGCGTTCTTACGGGAATATCCATCGAACGGAAGAGGTCAACGGTGTTCTGCCAGAGCTTGTCGTACCAGGTCATACTGTCTTCGGGCTTGCAGATGACGATCATTTCCTGCTTCTCGAACTGGTGGATACGGTAAACGCCGCGTTCTTCTATGCCGTGAGCGCCTTTTTCCTTGCGGAAGCAGGGCGAATAGCTCGTAAGCGTGTGCGGAAGCGTCTTTTCGTCGATTATGGTGTCGATGTATTTGCCTATCATCGAATGTTCGCTCGTGCCGATAAGGTAGAGGTCTTCGCCCTCGATCTTATACATCATAGCTTCCATTTCGGCAAACGACATAACGCCGTTGACGACTGCGGATCTGATCATAAACGGAGGTACGCAGTAGGTGAAACCGCGGTTTATCATAAAATCTCTCGCATAAGAGATGACTGCGGAGTGAAGTCTTGCGATATCGCCCATAAGGTAATAGAAACCGTTGCCGGCGACTCTGCGTGCCGCTTCAAAATCTATGCCGTTGAAGCGTTCCATAATATCGGTGTGGTAGGGGATCTCGAAATCGGGAACAACGGGCTCGCCGTAACGCTGTATCTCGACGTTTTCGCTGTCGTCCTTGCCGATGGGAACGGACGGGTCGATTATGTTCGGAATACGCATCATTATCGCGGTGATCTTTTCTTCGTGTTCCTTTTCTTCGGCGGTAAGCTCGTCTATTCTTGCGCCTTCACTTGCGATCTTCGCCTTTATCTCGTTGGCTTCGTCCTTTTTGCCCTGCGCCATAAGACCGCCTATGAGCTTGGAAGCCTTGTTGCGTTCCGCTCTGAGTCCTTCGACTTCGACCTTTATTTCACGGTTTCTCGCGTCGAGCGCGATGACTTCGTCAACGAGACCGAGCTTGTCGAACTGGAACTTTTTGCGTATGTTTTCTTTTACTGCTTCGGGGCTGGTTCTCAAAAATTTAATGTCGATCATAGTTTTTATTCTCCTGCTTTATCAAAAAAGTTTTTTCCGCAAAGTGATATCAAAAGATTTTCAAGGTCTTCCGGCGACGAATACGCAAGCGTTATCTTGCCTTTTCCTGTCGGTGACACTTTTATCGCCATTCTTCTGCCGAGGACTGACGACGCCTTGTTTTCGAGCTGCTTGTAATAAACGTCCTTTACTTTGGACGGCTTTTCGTCCGGCTCTTTGTTTTCGAGCAGCTTTTTCACGAGCTTCTCGGTCTCTCTCACCGATATTTCATCGGCGGCGACGCCTTCGGCGACTGCCGTCAGCTCGTCGTCCGTCATAATTTCCGAAAGCGGGATCAGCGTCCTTGCGTGTCCGCCCGAAAGATCGCCCTGCCGCACGAGCGACAGCACCCCTTCCGGGAGCGAGAGCAGACGCATTATATTTGCGACCGCCGAACGCGATTTCCCGACCTTTGACGCGGCTTCTTCCTGCGTAAAGCCGTAAGTGTCCATAAGACTTCTGTATCCTGCGGCTTCTTCAACGGGGTTGAGGTCTTCGCGCTGTAAATTTTCCACCATCGCAATCAGCGATGCGGCTTCGTTGTCAAGCTCCTTGACTATCACGGGGACTTCCGTAAGAGAAGCGAGCTTCGAGGCTCTCCAGCGGCGTTCGCCCGCGACTATCTCGTAAAACCCATTTGCCGATTTGCGCACGACTATCGGCTGTATAAGCCCGTGCTCTTTTATCGACGAAGCAAGCTCGGCAAGGGCTTCCGGGTCGAATTGTTTTCTGACCTGTTTAAGATTCGGTTCTATTTCCGAAATGCGGAGCATCGTGACGCCGCCCGACTCCTTGGAATTGTCGGCAAGCAGCGCGTCAAGTCCGCGTCCCAATCCTTTGTATGCCATTATATCATCCTTTGCACTTTTCCATCAGCTCTTCCGCGGCTTCTTCGTAAGCGCGTGCGCCTTTGGAATATTTATCATATACGACGGCGGGTACGCCGTAGCTCGGCGCTTCGCTCAGTTTGACGTTGCGCGGTATCGGTTTTTTGAATACCTTGTCGCCGAAATGTTTTTTTATCTCCGCCATTACCTGCGCGTTGAGCGTAAGACGTCTGTCGAACATATTTATCAGCACGCCGATAAGCTCGAGCTTTTCGTTCTTGTGCGTTTTTATGTAGCGCACCGTGTTCATAAGCTGCGTAAGACCTTCGAGCGAATAAAACTCGCAAAGCACCGGCACCACTATGCCGTCCGACGCCGAAAGCGCATTGAGCGTGATGAGTCCGAGCGACGGAGGGCAGTCGATGATTATGTAATCGTAGCTGTCTTTGAGCTTTTCGACCGCTTCTTTCAGCTTGTACTCGCGGTTTTCCATATCCACAAGCTCTATCTCGGCTCCCACGAGGTCGATCGTTGACGGAATGAGGTAAAGCCCGTTCACTTGGGTGGCGCAGACCGTTTCTTCGGGGGAGGTGCGGTTTATGAGCAGATCGTACACCGATGCTGCCGCGTCGCGCTTGTTCACGCCGAGCCCGGACGTTGCGTTCCCCTGCGGGTCGCAGTCGATCAGCAGGACTTTGTTTTTCGCTTTTGCAAGGTATGCCGCTATGTTCACCGCGGACGTCGTTTTTCCGACCCCGCCTTTCTGGTTCGCAAAGGCAATGACTTTATACTTATTCATAATAACTCCATATTATAAATATATCTTCGTACAGTATAATTCAAGACGTATGAAAAGTCAATAGACAAAGAATGAATTTATTTGAACAGGTGAAAGAAAATAAAGTTTTCAGTTTTCGGTTTTCAGTTTTCAGAAAGAGAGGAGAGTTGAGAGTGGAGTTGAGGAAATTATTTTCACGCGAAAGCGTGAAAATAATTTCTTCAATTTGTAATTTGTTATTTGTAATTTGACATTTTTTCTTGACACAATCTGTCGAATATGTTAGAATCTTCGCAAGGCAGTCGTAATACACGGTAGGCGGTTAGCCCTCTATTCTCGGAGGGCAGCTTTTCGCCCTCGGAAAGGGGGCGGTGCGATGATGACACTTACAGAAGTAATTTTGTTGCTTTCTTTGATAGCTGATATCATTGCGCTTGTTATTAACATAACAAAAAAGAAATAAACCGCCCAGGCCCAACCGTGCGGTTTATTTCATTAAACTCATTTAAGGGCTAACCGTCTATCAACGACTGCCTTTTTTCTATACTCATTATACGTTGTAAAAAATATTTTGTCAAGATTTTTTTGTTATTTTCACGACACGTCGTGAAAATAATTTCCTCAATTTGAAATTTGAAATTTGCAATTTGACATTAAAAAAGGATTTCCGAATCATTTCTGATAGGGAAATCCTTTTTTTGATCAAACTTTATTCCGCGCTCTTGAATTTTTCAACAAGAGTTTCGACGTCGGCTTCAAACGTGCCGCCGTAGGTTTCATACTTGGAGGTGAAACCGCCGATGGTCTTGGAAGACATAAGCTCGATGAGCATATCGTTGACGGTCTTGCCGCCGGATTTGTTGATCTTGCCGATCTGGAAAATGCTTCCGAGTTCGCATCCTCTTGCGCCGAATACGAGGTCAAGGATATATTCGGAGTTTTCGGTAGCGAGCTTCTGGTTCTTGAGCATCTTTACATAGTAGTTGTTGACGACGGAATCGGGATATCCGCTCCAGGAGTAGTAGCCCATTACGTCGAGGACTGCTGCCGCAAATTCAGCTTCGTCTTCGTCGAGGTTGACGCCGATGCAGAGCGCGTTGCAGGTCCAGGTATTGATGAGAGAGTAGTATTCTTCCTGTTCGTTGCTGAATTTGGGAACGGGGAGGATACCGAATTCATCTTCCATATCCCAAACGGAAGCATTGTCGATGCCGCCGGAGTAGAATATGCATCTGCCTTCCTGGAAAGCTTCCTGAAGGAGTACCATAGGAGTGGCGGAAACGCCGAAATAGTCGTTGCCGCTTATGTAGGAATCGTCGGACATAAGAGTGATGACCTTGTCAACGATGCTGATGGCGGTCTCGTTGTTGAGGGAAAGGGTGGGATATCCGTCGGAGCCGGGAGAAAGGATACGGACGCCTGCGCCGTAAAGCATAGCGTACATATCGTCGTACTGACCAGCCCAGCCGAATTCGTCGTTGTAGTCCATTTTGCCTACGGGGTCGGCGGAGTCAACAACGTAAGCTTTGGAGTATTCGAGAGCTTTGTCAACGGTCCATTCGCCGCGGATAGCAAGCTGGAACGGATCTTCAAGACCGAGTTTTTCAACAAGGTCCATATTGTAGAATACAACGGGGGTAGCGCCTTTGCTGTTAAGGCTGACGTCGCCGATGGTGAAATAGAGCTGGTTGGCGATCGTTACGCTCTCGTTGAAATACTGTTCCCACCAGGGATTGGACATTTTGATGTTTTCGAGGGAATAGAGGTCGTAAAGGCTGTCTTCCATTGCGAGCGTGCCGCAGTCGTAAAGGCAGATGTCGATGCAGTCGATGTCGGGATCAGCCGAGCTGACGAAATCGCGGACAAGGTTCAGCCCGTCTCCGCCATAGCGGTCGTAGCCCTTGTAGTATATCTCCTTGATCTCAACGCCGATAGCGTCTTCGACTTTTTTGTTTCTTTCGGCAATGGCGTTGTTCACGGTCTCGGAAATGATCTCTTCGTCCTCGCCCTCGTTATAGACGAATTCGGACGGGTGAGTTGCGGTGTAGTAGCAGGTCCAGATCGTAAAAGTCCTGCCGACATAATCGCTGCCCTTGTAGATATCGGGGTTTTTGAGTATCTTGTCGATCTCCGATTCGGACACTTCTTCTGCCGATTCTTCGACGGAAACTTCGGCTTTGCTGCTTTCGGAAACAGCGGCGGATTCGCCGCCCTCGCTGCCGGAGCAAGCCGTGAAAAGCGATGACACAAGTATGACGCAGATTAATAATGACAATAGTCTTTTCATAATTCAGCCTCCAAGTATTTTGTTGATTTGATAATATCACAAAGCGGAGAGAAAAGCAAGAGATAATTTTGATTTATAAAGTTTTCAGTTTTCAGTTTTCGGTTTTCAGAAAGAGAGCGGAGAGTTGAGAGTTGAGAGTGGAGTTGAGGAAATTATTTTCACGACGTGTCGTGAAAATAATCACCTCAATGTGCGAAGCACATATCATATCGCGCAAGCGATATATCATACGCCGTAGGCGTATATCATATTGCCGTAAGGCAA
>JAZUKE010000034.1:0-4160 GCA_045643125.1 Eubacteriales bacterium | reverse complement strand
GAGAGTAGCAAGTTGCCACCGCAAAGTGTTGTCCGAAAAATTGTGACCTATGAAGCAGATTTTTTTATATTCGCATAATTGATTACTGATGAATAACTCCATTTTATCGGCAATCAGTTCATGATATTTCGTCACCGAACGCTCAATTTCATCCGCACTTTCCCCGGTAATGACGATCACATTTGCTTTGTAATGATTTCCTTCCCTGATAATGATTCGTTTGTCTTCAAGTGCTTTGATTTCATCGTCAAGATAAGGAAGCGGGATGCCGGTTTCAAGACTGATTTGCTGTTCGGTGAGGGAGTCATTGTAGCAGGCGCATAAAATATTCTGCCTGATTTTGCTTTGCATAAAATCCCAAAAGCGGTTCGGTCCTTCGCCGCTGTATAAGGGAATCAATGTTTTGGGATTGTAACTGAGTTCTCCGAGATTTCTTTCCATATTCATTCCTTCTTTCAGTATTTTTCGTGATTTGAAGAGTAGATATTTCACCATGCTTTCAGAAATGGCAAGAGCAGACGAGATTTCCGTGCAGGAACGGTTATCAATATAAAATAAAATCATTGCTTTGCGATATTTTTTCGATAATAAAGCCAGTTCACGACGGAGAAGAAAAATGTCTTCATTATCTTCATCATTGAAATTTTCCTCTGACGGAACGTCTTCACTGATTTCACAAGCGTTTTGCTCGAGTTTCCTTTTGTACCATTGCTTATAGACATTTCCCGCAACACCCCACATAAAACCGTAGAATGCCCCTTCATCGCGGATATTAGCAACCGATTTTGTCAACTCAAGTAAAATATCTTGTGATAAATCTTCGGCGTCTTCCCGTGTAGATGTTTTTGCCATACAATACGAAAAAATTGATTTTGATATTTCATTGATTTTTTCTTGCAACTCGATCTCGTTCATTTGTTCACCTCCTCATTGATGATTTGAAGCGCTTCTGCCATAATAGTGAAAGAAAAAATGATTTGGTTAATCTTTTTTGAAAATATTATAGCATGTTTTTTTACCAAAATCAATCAAGGTCTTTTTGCACACTCGCTTTTGCTTTCAGCAGCAACGATTTCTTTCTGCTTTTCCTGCTCGGCTTTCCACTCTTCAAGCTGTTTTTTTCCTTCCTCCGATTCATACATCTGTATGATTTGCGGAAGAAGCAGACGGGTGAGATCGTGCAGAATATCTTCGGGAATATGTCCTTCTCCGCATTTGTTTGAAAGACCGTCGACAGCAAACAGCCACAGTTTCTTCCACCACTTGGCGTTCTTGAAATCCTCTCTATCCCAAATGGTTTCTGTCATTTTCCCGGCGACCTCGCGCGATAACTCATTCCGCGCTGTTTCATTCTCCCGAATCTGTTTCAGTTCGTCAACCGAATATACCCCCGATGCACGGTTTCCGAGAATCGTGCGCAATGCGTCTTTAACTTTTTTCATCGTAATTTTCATGATCTCTCATTTACAGACTCAAATCGTGATCCTTTTTTTCGGGCGGGAATTCCCGTCGCTTTCATAATCATCTTCGTATTCCCCGTACTGCCGGCGCTCTGCCTGAACGAGTATTTCGTTGATCTTTTCATCACCCAGCTCGCCCCATATCGTGTCAAGCAATTCGGAATCTTCTTTCAGTTTCTCGTTTTCCTTCGACAGAATATCCGCGTGCCTCCGGTAATACGCGCTGTTGTGCTCTGCAATTTCAGTCCGGTGTGCGTAATCGTGTACCATGCCGATCAGATTCTTTATTACGTTTTTCAGCTTGCCGATCAGGGGCTTCTCGCCGTCGATCCGCAGCACGGACTTAAAGTTGAAGACTGAAAAACGAATACAAAAGAGACTGCCGCAGCAGCCTCTTTCCTTTTCTATTTCGTGGTGATCCAGACGGTCATCGGCTTGCCCCATTCCTGACCGCAGGAAGCGTAATCGACTACGGTGATATCGCCGTCGGCGGTCTTTACCTTATACGCCTGTTCGTGTGCAAAAGCGACGTCGCCGCACGGCGAGACCACGGCAAAGCCGTTGTCGTCCGTGACGGTGACCGCTTCGGTCACGTCTTCCCCCGTACGCGAATCGCGTGCAAGCACTATCGGACCGCGCCGCAGCGACAGATGGCAGACGCTTTCTTCGTTTACGCTCGGATCAAGGGACGACGCATAAACTATCTCCGTCCTCATATCGAAAGAAAGTTCAACGGTGTCGCCGTTTTTCCAATTACGCAGAACCGTGTAGTAGATGCCTTTGGCGTTCGTTTTGTGTGATGATCCGTTCACGCTTACGACCGTTTCCCTGCTCCACGACGGGATCCTGAAAAGTACGGCAAAGCGCCTTTCCTCGGGGAGCGACAGAGTTATCTTCACGTTCCCTTCGACGGGGTAAGACGTTTCAAAGTCGAACACGGCATCGCTTCCGTCGTCGAAGACCACCCTGCTTTTCCCTTTGGCGTACAGATTGACGGCGACGTTTCCGCCGCTTGCCGGCATCACGGCAGTCATACCGATAAGTCCCGTGCCGGCTGCGCCTATCGCAACGCAGCATCCCCACCAGAAGTCGTTTTTGATTATATCCATACGTCCGCCCACGGCTCTTCCGCGGCAGGAATTGAGAAGCGGACTGTAACTGTCGAACGCGTAGGTCTGTTCGGGGATCGTATTGCCCGAAAAACCGTATTTTGCCTTGTTGGCGTTGACGTTTATCGAGCCGTCAAGACAGTTATACACCGATCTTTCTATTTCGTCCGCGTAGATCGGGTCACCGGTGAGGCAAAGAAGCTGATGGCAGAATTTTATCCACGTTACCGTGACGCAGGTCTCCTGCGCGATGAGCGTATAGGACGGATCGAACTGCGTGACACGCGAATGATCGAACAGCTCGTGCGTCATACCGCAGGAACCTATGACCGTAACGTCGGAGTCGATGACAAGGCGTGCGAAATTCACCGCCATAGTCTTGTATTTTTCGTCTCCCGCGGCGCGGTAGTATTCGAGTATGCCCTCAAAGTTGGACATCATCTCGTACGCTTTTGTGACCGGATACTGATAGGGGTAAAGTTTTCCTTCAAGTGCCGCTTTGTACAGATCGAAATGCTTCATTCCGCCTGCGTCGATTATCGAAGACGCAAAATCAAGGTATTTTTTCTCTTTTGTGATATGGTAAAGACGGACGAACGGTTCGAGGATCGAAGACGAGTTCATTCCCTGCCAATGCGCCGACGTGTTGGTGACGGGTATCTTGCCTATCTCGTCGTTGCCTATCTTTGCCATAATATAGTCGGCGTGGCGCTTCATCGCATCCACTATCGAATCGGCAAGACCGTCGTCTCGGCATATCTCAAGAAAATACTGAAGTCCGAGAAGCACATATTTGCGGCACCACATATCCCATCCGCTGAATTCTTTAAGGAACGAATATGTGGCTATCCTGCCGTAGCCGTCCTGCGTGTAAAGCAGATCGCGCACGGTGGATTCGAGGACGGCGTAAAGTTCTTCGTTCTGCGTATAGGCGTAGGTAAAGCAGGCGCCGCGCATCATTTTGCCCCAGAATTCGCCTCGCCAGCCGATATCGCCGTCATCGGCATTGCCGAGTCTGAACTGATCGACGAAAAGCGTCCAGAGCTTCGGATCGAGAAGCTCCGATTTTTCGACGAATTTTATAAGTCTGTCAAAGCGTCCCGAAAATTTCACGTTTCCCATATCCGGAGTGAAAAAAGCGTCGGTCGATTTTCTGACGTCATAAGCCGTGTATTTCATAATTCTACCCTCTTTCTTGGTTTCATTATATCACCGAATGGCGGATATTTCAAGAAAAAAGTGAGGAAGATCTCTCGCTTCAGAATGAAGACAAATTTTCTCGTCGATTTCGTTTGATCTTTTTCACAAAAATGCAAAAGCAGCTCTATGCTTCTCAGCATAAAGCCGCTTTGTCTGCAATCGGCTTTTTTCTTGTATAAGACTACCCAAAATATACATTTCGGAGGTAAGACTACCCAAAAGATACATCTCGACCAAACCGGGATTTGTTTTAACCAATCAGTCGTAATAAAATTCATAATCGGGTAGTGCCTGCCACTCGGCACTTGAAGTAATAATACCGACGATTTTGTCATGAACAGCCATAAACTTTTTTCCTTTATTGCCATCCGGAGTATTTCCAAGAGAAACA
>JAZUKE010000033.1:0-9689 GCA_045643125.1 Eubacteriales bacterium | reverse complement strand
AATGAATTGAAGCGACAGGAAATCGGTGATGCTCAGATTTTTCCAACTGAGAGTTGTATGCCACCCACATATGAAGTCCTTTTTTCAAGTTGTTGATTCTGCAATCGTAAAAAATATCATTACTTCGACAAATTCTGATTTATCGAGATCATTATAATACAATTCTGTGAATTTTTCAACCTGCTTTGCGCAAAAAAACTCGATTTCCGACTGCTGACGAAAAGGAATGAAGCGTTTGCTTCGCAAACATGAAGCAGAAACCTTGCGGTTTCTATGAAGCGTTCACTTCGTTCGCATGAAGCGAAGTCGCCCACGTTTCTCCCGTTCTCTCATTTCATTTCTTCATTAGCGGAGCGTCTTCATTCTTCATTAGCCCCGTAAGGGGCGACTTCATTCCACCAAACAAAAAGAACGCCGAAGCGTTCTTTTTGTTTGGTGGAGACGAGGGGGCTCGAACCCATGACCTCACGGATGTGAACCGTGCGCCCTGACCAACTGAGCTACGCCTCCGAACGGGTGTTATTATACACCCGGGAAAATCAAAAATCAAGTGTTTTTTGCTATTTGCTGCCGTCTTTTTTTCGGCGGAGTGGTTTTTTCAGCTTTTCAAACACTTTGCCGTAAAACGCAGCCATTTTTTCGTTTCTCGGCTTTGCCTTCAAACTCTGCTTTTCACGCTCTTTTTCGTGGTCTATCATCGAAAAACTGCCGCTTTCGGTGTCGTATCTGTCAACTTCAAGATAAAAATCCGTGTCCTCGGTGTAGCCTTTATCGGCAATATGACGGTTGGCGACGCGCTTGAAAACGTAAGATATGACCGCAAGCAGCGGAACGCCGACCACCATACCGAACAGCCCGAACATTGCGCCGAAGAACAGCAGGGCGAATGTTACCCAGAATTCGGATATCCCGGTGACGTTGCCTAGCACCTTCGGGGCGATGATGTTTCCCTCGATCTGCTGGAAGATAATGATGAAAATAACGAAGACGAGCGCCTTGATCGGATCGTTCACGAGTATCAGCAGCGCCGACGGAATGGCTCCGAGGAACGGGCCGAAGAACGGGATGATGTTCGTTATGCCGACGAGCGCCGATATGAGAAGCGGATAGGGAATACCGGCGATACAGTTGAATATGAAGCATATCAGCGCGACGACCAGCGAGTCGATTATCGAGCCGAGCAGATATCTGCCGAAAACGATGTTGCCGTGGCGTGCGGTGTCAAGCACGAAATTCGCGGTATTCGGTTTGAAAACGGCGAAAGTCAGCTTTTTACCCCAGGATATGAAAAATTTTTTCTCATTGAGCGCGTATATCGCAATGACGAATCCCACAAGGAAATTCACGATGAACTTGATGAAGTTCCAGGCGGCTGTCGTTATGGCGGTGAACGCTGACGTTGCGCCCGGCAGCAGGGTATCGGTCACCCATTGACCGAGGTGTTCGAGTATTTCGTCGATCGGCTTCTGGAAATTTTCGGGTATGTTGCGCTTCGACGTCCATTTGTCGATCGTGGCGGTCACGCTCTTTATCATCGACGGCGTGTTTTCGCCGAGCTTGATTATTGACGTAAGCAATTCAGGTATTATCAGCAGGCACAGCAGAATGACGAACAGAACGCCTATCGTGATCGCAATGGCTATCGACCATCTTTTGGCTTTGACGGCGGCGTTTTTACGTCTGCTTTCTTTTTTTGAAGAGAGATACTTCTGCGTTATCCTCGGCTGAAAATAGTTGACTATCGGATTGAGCAGAAATGCGATGAACACACCGTATAAGACCGACGCGAGAAAACCCATATAATGATCTATGACCGATTTTATCTGATAGAAATAAATTATTACCGCAAGCACCGCAAGGCAGGCGACGATAAGGCAGAACAAGCCCCGGTAGTCGCGGAATTTTTTTGGCGGGTTGTTTTCCTGTGTGTTTCTGTCCATTTGAGGTCTCCTTGAAGATCCGGAACGATCTATAATCTTTCAAATTATATATTACAGCATTTTATCGGATTTTTCAAGGGGTTATCAAAAAACAAAAAATGTTTACAATTTAATTTTTTATTTGAACGCGGTGCGCTTTTTTATCATACGTTTTACATTTTTTGCCGGCTGTCTTTCCGTCATAAAAAAGGGAAGTATTCCGCCGACGGCGGCGCATACGGGTACGAGAAACGGAATGCCGTAGGTGCTTCTGACGGTAATGAGCGACAGGATCATCAGAAAGCCGAGGAATATGCCCGTACCGATAAGAATGCCCGTCTGCGTTGAACGCTTTTTGAGATATAACGAGCCGCAGAAGCTTCCTGCAAGTACGGCGATGCCGGCAAGAGAACCGACGGAATCGTAGGAGCCTATCCTGTACGCGGCAAACGCAAGCAGAAACGCGGCTGCGGAAGTCACTGCTGCCGAGACCGCAAAAGCGATGACAAGATCCGAAAGCTTAAGGTTTTTCATAAACTGCCTCCTGTTTTTACTTGCTATATCATATTTATGAAAAGCGCTTTTTATTCCTTGAAAATATCCGACGCGAGCTTTTCGTACACTTCGTCGAGCTTTGCGAAGTCAAAAGCCGCGGAATACAGTCTTTCGGCTTCCGAATGATATTCCGATGCTTTCCGCATTTCCTTTATTATGTCGCTTACAAGCTCGCTCCTTAACTTTTCATAAAGACCGAGCTTCCCTTTGACGTTCTTCAATGCGTCACGGTCGGCAAATCGGAGCATATCGGAGGAGTTTTCGCTTTCGTTTGCACAGTATCTGTCGGTGCTTACGAGCAATCCTTCTTCGGGGAAAAACACCGCGTCCGGCGTTTTGTCATCGACCGGCGACGGCAGGACGACGCAATGTGCGTTTTTTTCTTCAAGAAAATCGCAGAAGTACCTCATATACACCGAAGAAGTGCCGTACCTGTCGAATATCGTGACGTTTTCGCTTACGCCTTCGGGCAGCGACGACACAAAGCCGCTCCCGCAGACACACCGCATCGGCAGCTTTACGATGCCGCCTTTGGCGTACGTTCTCTTTTTTGCAAAGCATATTGCCGCGTGCCGTATCTTTTCGGTGTCGAAACATTCTTCCGCGGTGTCCGACATCGCTTTTTCGATGACTCCGAGCGCGTAAAGCGAAGAATAGGCTTTTGAAAAACATTCTTTTTTGCTTTTCAGCAGGCTTTCCAATTCGCTTGACCGTGCTTTGAGCGCCTCTCTGTCACAATACTGAATTATGTCAACTATATGATCGCGCAGTACGGGCTTTTCCGCGTCAAGGACGTGCGGAGACGTTCCGTCAGCGACTGCGGTCTTTCTGTCCTCAAAATACACTCCGTCAAGTGAATTCGGGTCAGACGAACAGCGTATGGCAAGACAGTTTTCGCCTTTTTCCTTTGCCTGACGATAAAGACGCTTCATAAGCGTGGACTTTCCGCTTCCGGGCGTTCCTTTAATTATGTAAACTTCTTCCGCGTCTTTCAGACTTTCGCCGAGCAGCGGAACGTACCCGCGGTAGGTGTTGATGCCGGCAAAAATATCTTTTGTAAAATGCTCTGTCATACGATCCCTCCGGATTTTTTTCTTTCGGTATAAGATATGCGTTTTCGGAACGATCTGCCCGTTTTTTTTGAGCCGAAAATGAAATTTACCGTATATTTTTTGCATATATTACTTGAAAAAATGACTTTTTTGTAGTATAATGAATACGTTATAAAATAAACGCAAAAAAATCGGTGAAGAAGATTACAATGGAAAACAAACCTTTCCGTTTCGGGCTGATCGTCGGCCGATTTCAGACGCTTCATATCGGTCACGAAGATATGATAAACAAAGCCATCGCCGTTTGCGAAAGAGTCGGCATACTCGTCGGTTCTTCGGAGGAATCGGGAAATTTTGCAAATCCGTTCACTTACGGTCAGAGAGCAGAGATGCTGTGTACGGTGTTCGGCGAAAGAATAAGCGTATATCCGCTTCCCGATATATTCGCGGAAAGCTGCTCCGAATGGGGCGATTATGTGCTCGATACCGCGTACGCGGGTTTCGGGATGTATCCCGACCTTTTCGTTTCGGGCGTTGAACCGAGACGGTCGGAGTGGTTTGCGGGCAAACACGGAATAAACGTCGCGGAGCTGTATATCCCAAAAACAATAAATATTTCCGCAGCTTCTATGAGGGAATATCTCGTGAACGATTCGTTCGATGAATGGAAAAAGTACACGCCGTCTCTTCTTTGGAACGGTTATTCGGAAATGAGAAAAGCCGTTCTGGCATCAAAGGATAATCTTGAATCGAGAAATATATAGAAAGGACTGACTTCTTTTGAACACATCCAAAACCTTGAAAAGCAGGAAGCCTGCGATGCTTCTTGCGCTCATCCTTTGCCTTGTATTGGCAGTTTCCTCCGTTGTCCCGGTATGCGCAGCCGGACTTGATTTCGACTATTCCGATCCGACCGCTGAAAAAACAGTCAAAACCGACATCGCGTCGATGCTTTCGGCTATGATGCCCGGGTATTTCGACACCGCGACACTCGCGTTTTTTGAGGAAAACGGGATTTCTTTCAGTTATTCCGTCCCGACGGAAAAGCTCGTCAGCGTAAAAACATTCACGTCGGGTTCGGTGACGGTCTGTGCCGACGTGTACGAATATACCGCAAACGGAAAGTCTTTCAAATGGATCCCGGTCAGCGCGGAAGCGGACGGTGTGACTGCCGCTTTTGAGTATGACGGAGAATCATATACCGCCGTATTGACGGAACTTCCTGCAGGTAATTCCCGCAGTGTTAAACTGACTTATACCGCAGAAGCAGAAGTCACTTCCGAAGAAGCGACTTTGGTCGCTTCGCTTCCGTACGAAGCCGGAACAGCCGCTGCGCTTCAGCTTAAAGAATATAACTCTCTTCTTGATGCGTACAACAAAAAGGTTGAAGAATACAACCGTATCGTAGCACCTTACGCCGATGAGCTTGCCGCTTATGAAGACTATGAGAAAAAGCTCGGCGAGTATAACGACGCGGTAAAAGGTTACGAAGACTATGTAAAAGCTCTTGAAGAGTACAAAAAAGTCATAGCGTCTTACGCTTCCTACATAGCGGCTCTCAACGAGTACAAAAAGACCGCTCCCGCATACGGCGCATACAAAGCCGGTATGGAGATCGCTTCCGCAAAACTCTGCGTTATCGAATCTGCTTTCGTATTAATGAAAAACATCGCCGATGGCAAGCAGCTCCCGAGCGCTTTCGACAGAATAATGGGCAATTCTGTTACGTCTGTGCTTGCAAATAAAGAAGATCTCATAAAAGCGGGAATCGACGAACGCGACATCAACATTGCCGCAAGCAGCACCGAAAGCCTCAGAAAATATCTCACGGAATATGCCGCCCTCGAAACGATCGAGGAAAAATTCGCGTATTATAAAACGAATTACATCCTTATCAAAACGAACTTTACCAAGTTGAACGATATACTTGTTAAATTCAACTCCAATAAAGTTGTCCGCGCCGAAATGGCAAACAGAGAAAAGACTCTGACCTACGAGCAGTTCTTGGGACAGCTTGCGATGATATGCGCCGGATTTGAAAACACGGATGCGTCTTCTCCCACGTCCATCACGCTGCCGGAAGCAGTCAGAGACAACGGAACAGACCTTTCGGGCTTCCCGGCAAAAGGCGAATATGTGTCGGAAGACGTTTTTGCTTCTCTTACCGTTCCCGTATATAAAATCAAATCTACTGCCGAAGCACCCGATCCCGTATCGCGTCCCGACGTGCCCGATTTCTCCGAATATGTAGGCGAAAGTCCTGTCGCTCCCGAACTTTCCGAAATCGAAAAGACGCTTGCAGCCCTTGTGGAAGAAGGCAGCCTCGAAAAGCCGGTAATCACCGAAAACGTCATTTTGCCGCTTACTTATACGTTTGAGACCACATTCAAAACGCTCCGCGGCGATATGAACATCGACGGCAAAGTGAACACGCAGGATGCCGTATATCTCCTCCGTCACACGATGCGTGCGTCCAAGTATCCCCTTGACCAGGGCGGCGACGTAAACGGCGACTCCGAGATCAATTCCGCAGACGCCATATATCTGCTCAGATTTACGCTTCGTCCCAAAACTTATCCGCTTTCGTAATAAACCGTAAATAAAACAAAACTCCTTCGGAACATTCAGACGGATGTACCGAAGGAGATTTTTTATTCGAAAGTATGAATTTGTATGTTTGAAAAATCGTTGTCGAGGAAGTAATATACGCAATTCCTGCCGCGTGAATATACGAACGACACCCGCGTTCCCCACTTGCCCTCCTGTCTTACTTCGTATAGAAGCTTAATCGCGTCTTCCGCGGAAAAGCCGCTTCCTGCCGACGAAAGGACAGAAAAAGCCTTGTCGTATCTGTCTTTTCCGTAAAACGGATTTGAATAGTCGGGAAGAGAAGTAAGAAAAGGGAAGTTGCTGATAACGGCGAAGTTTTCGCTTATGTACTTGTGACCCGCATACCGTGCGGAAAAGGGAATACTTCTCCGTTCATATACGGAACGTTGCCGAAAGAGCCGTTTTTGTTCACTCCGTGAACGTAATATGTGGTTTTACCGACGGTTATGCCGACGGCAAAAAGAAATTTTGTTTTGTGTATCGAGTAATGCCATACTTCCGGATCAATGTCCATATTGAACCCGTAAAGCAGGTCATCGCCCTTGTAAGCTATCGCGGTGCACATATCTTGCCTTTCGTAGTTGTGATGAAAAATGTAAATTATCCGCACTGCGAAACGAGCCAGGCTTTATCGAATCGTTTTGCTTTCAGGTCGTCTTTACGAATGTAAAAATAGAGATTTCCGACATCTCCGAACATCAATTCAAAATCGTCTTCCTGAATTGACGCCATTTGGAACAGCAGGATCCATTCCGATGCCGCTTTGCTGATATCGGCTTTTACGTCCTCCGGAGTATTACGATAACTTTTTGCATCTCCGCAGTACAGCCCTCTTGATATGCGTTCACATTCTGTCAGCATTTCGTCTTGTATCAGATTTGCATAACCAAGCAGTTTATGACGTTCGCTGTCAAGCACATATCCGATCTTTTCAAGTTTTTCATCATATTCGTCCCAATCACATTTAATATCGGAATGACGGCAAAGCTCTTCGTAACTTGGGTAAGAATCATTTGAACTGAATAAAATATCGAATTCTTTAACTCTGTATTCGTCCTTGAGATCATCGGGAAAGTCCATAAGCTCAACATTTTCCGTGTCTTCAAAATAGAATACACGTGAACAACCGCTATCTTCCGTATCAAATCCCCATTTGGACGATTCTTGCTCATAGAAAAACAGAAGCAATCCTTTTTTGGGCAGCAGAACATCTTTATCGAAAGCAACGATTTCGGCAAGATTGATTTGGCATAGGAATGATAACGGTCTGTTTGCCGTTTCTCCTTCGTAATTTTCCGCTTCAAATCTCGGCCATTCAAATCCTACGGGAAGTGCAGGCTTTCCGCCGAATCTGCTTCCCGTAACGGCTTTTCCGCTTTGGGATTTTTGTATAGTTATTGAGATTTCGTTTCTGACCAAGCCTTGCAATACGCCGTTGAGATCACTTGCTGTTGCTGCTTTCGCTTTTTTATTGAAACCAAACATATATTACCTCCTGAAAATGATGTGTTATTATTCCTTATTCTTCCGTTTCATAGTAATATGAATAATCGATGCCCTTCATAATGATCTCGCGGTCATTGATCTCACTTGTCAGAGCATTTTTGAGAAGCCCGAATATCTTTGACGGATCGTCAACACTTTCGCGCATAGCGTCGAGATATTCGGTTTTGTCGATCCGGCTCCAATCCACGCACTTTTTCAGATTCTTTTTAAGGATCAGGTCGAGCCAAATGCGTGTGCTTCTGCCGTTGCCTTCCATAAACGGATGCGCCACATTCATCTCGACATACTTATTGACGATATCTTCAAATGTGTTTTCCGGCATCGCCTCAATATGTGCAAGTGCTCCGTCAAGGTACATTGCGGGAGCAAATGCAAATCCGCCTTTGGCGATATTGAGCGTGCGGACTTGTCCGGCAAAGTCATAAAGTCCGCCGAAAATATACCCGTGTATCTGCTGCAATCCCTTGACCGTACCGACCACAATATTATCAATGAATCCGCTTTCAAACAGATCGTATGCTCTTTGCTTGCTTTTTTCGTCGGTGGATGTTTCCATATTCTTCATCCATTTGGCGAAAACATCGGATTTTTTGCTCGGTATCAGAGCGATAACGGTATTGAGCCCACTTTCGTCATCCACATCTGTATTGTAGAATTTGCCGTCTTTTGCCTTTAGTTTCAGTTGGTGACAAATTGTCATCAACTCATCGTGACGGCTTTTGAACTTTGCCCAATAATTTCTCGGATTCTTTGATTTTGTCAGCGCTTCGGCGATATCCATTGCACAAAACCACCATTTTGCGCTTTCTTCATCCCAGACGGCACGAACGGGGACATTTTCAAAAAATCGGAGCGAAGTTTTGTGTGTCATAATCGTTCACTCTCCGCAAATACAATCATATCATCCAAATCGGTACAATTAAATGATCTCTGTCGAACGCACTGAGGGCTTCCGTCATACAAAGAACGGCGCTTGTACCGATTTTGATGGGTGATTTATCAATGACACCGAAGGTCTTGATTATTTTCTTATCCGGTGTTGCGGTCTTCTTTATTTCAAGTGGACAGAGCTTCCCATCGCCCTCGATGATGACATCGATTTCCTTTGCATCCCGGTCACGGTAGTAGTAAAGATAGGGCGTAAGTCCGGCATTCTGATAACTCTTCACAATTTCCGAAACGGTATAGTTTTCAAGAAGCGCTCCGCTCATCGCACCGCTTTCGGCGATTTCGGATGACGACCATTTTGTCAGATAACATACAAGTCCGGTATCGTAAAAATATACCTTCGGCGTTTTGATCGTTCGTTTCAGTACATTGTTGGAGTAGGGATGAAGCAGAAAAATAATGCCGAGAGTTTCAAGGATATTCGTCCATGCTTTTGCCATTTGAATATCAGTTTCGGCAGCCTGCGCCACAGCGGAAAAGTTGATCATTTGCGCCGCCCGTGCTGCCATTGCGGTAATGAAACGGTTGAATTTCAGGGCGTCGATATTTCCGGAAAGCTCTCTCACATCACGTTCGATATAAGTGGAAATATAGGAAGAATAGTAAATGCTGCGGTCGTCGAACATCCCGCTGACAAGTCCCGGCATACTGCCACGCCACAGTTTTTCGTAAATCTCGGGCGTTGATACCGGCTGAATGGATTTGCTTTGTTCTGCGAGTTTTTCAAAATCGGTTGTAAACGGTACGGCAGGCAGACCGCTGATTTCTCTCTGCGACATCGGAGACATATGCAGAAGTGCCACACGACCGGCAAGCGATTCCTGCACGCCCTGCATCAAGCGGAAAATCTGTGAACCGGTCATCCAGAAGTCGCCGGGATTGTGATTTCTGTCAATGTGAATCTTGATATAGGTGAACAGCTCGGGGGCGTACTGTACTTCGTCTATCAGCACCGGCGGTTTGTGAAGCTGCAAAAACATTGCCGGATCATTCTTCGCCATTTCACGCACAGTCAGATCATCGAGCGACACATATTCACGCCCGATGTTTTCTTTTTCGGCAAGCTTTCGGAGCATAGTGGTTTTGCCTGACTGACGGG
>JAZUKE010000032.1:0-5096 GCA_045643125.1 Eubacteriales bacterium | reverse complement strand
GCTACATCGGCTCGGTGATGGATCTGCTTGAGCCGGATCACAACGGCGTGATATCGCCGTATATAGTCGAAAATTCAAAAATATCGGCTGATTTTACGCCAAAAGTGCTTTTCTGCGATAAAAAATGCGAAAACTGCACCTACTGCCGCGACGTGCTGAAAGGCGCGCTTGTATCGCTTGAAAACTCATTTTATATAGGTAATTCTTCGGAATCGGAGGGAAAACAATGCTGACAAGTCAGATGATAAAGCAAATAGCGCTCGAAGCGGGCGCCGACAAATGCGGGATCGCTCCCGTATCGCGTATGAAGGGCGCACCCGACGATATGAATCCCGCGCTGCTGTTCCCGCGCGCAAAAAGTATGATAGGCTTCATCTTCCGTATTCCGCGCGGAGTGCAGAGAGGTATCGAAGAGGGAACGCAGTTTTATCAGTATCCGTCAATGGCTTACGGAGGGATAAACGAGATATTCGCTCCCGCCGTACTGTATCAGGTGGGCAAATATATCGAATCCGAGGGGTACGAGGCTTTCGTTTACCGCAACACCGGCGCGCGCGGCTCCGTTTCCGATATGGACGGCAGTCCCGGAAACACGCTGTCTCCCGAAGAACAGATCGAAATAAACGAAAACGCCAAGACCTCCACCGCACATCACAGAAGCGTGCAGTTCACCCGCCCCGTAAGAGAGGGGAACGTCGCGCCCGATCTGCAGTTCCATTTCCGTCTTGCCGCAGTTGCCTGCGGGCTCGGAGAGATCGGTTACAGCAAAATGCTGCTTACTCCCGAATTCGGGCCGCTTCAGCGCGTGGCGTTTCTTTTTACCGACGCGGAGCTTGAATATGACGAAATGTATAACGGCAAACCGTTATGCCGCCGCTGTATGGCTTGTGTGCGCGAATGTCCGGGACAGTGCATCCCCGATATAAAGACGGGCAGAACGGTAAAGGTCGATCTCGACGGCAAGATATGTGAATGGGGCGACATCGATATGTGGAGATGCTATGCGTTTTATACTCACGCGGGCAGATTTTATAACCCGTTCGTGCCGAAAAAGGTGTTCGACGACAACGAAAACGGCGACCTTGACCTTCTCGAAGGAAAGACCGACGTCGCCGACGAAAAAGAGATAATGAAGGTCTATACCGCCTTGCAGAAATATTTTCCGAGCTGGGTAGGTTACAATATGGCGAAATGCGGCGGCTGCATAAGAGCCTGCGTTTCGATGCTTGAAAAGAAAGGCGGATGTATGGAGGGCAGATTCAAGGAGCCGCTCCGTACAAAGAAACCATGGAAGCTGGATCGTTAGCGGATATGAGAGAATACCGAAAGGATGGTTTGGAATGCTGACATCTGAATACATAAAGCAAAAATCCCGCGAATTCGGCGCTTCTGTCTGCGGTATCGGCGCGATCGGATGTTTCGACGGAGAAGTGCCTGAAAAAGATCCTAAGATGATCCTGCCGAACGCAAAATGCGTTATCGGCTTCGGCTTTGCGGTGCCTCGCGGATTATATCACGCGATGGACAAAAAAAGACAGTTTTACACCTATATGACCGAGGGCGTAAAGTATATAGACGACGAATTTTCAGAGATATTCCTCTTCAAAATGGGACGCATCATCGAAAACGAGGGGTATGACGCCTGCCTTCAGAGAAGCGTGCCGAATCTTAAAGCGAAAGGCGACAAAACTACCAATCCCGAAGTCATCGACACGTTTGAACTCGTTTCCGATCCCGTCGAAGACGGAAAGCCGGCTCCCGACGTTTTCATTGATTTCGGCAAAGCAGCAAAAGCGTGCGGCATAGGCGAAGAAGGACTCAACGGCAAAATAATCGCCAAAGGTCACGGCCCGTTTATGAGATACGCTTTCATCATCACCGACGCTCCGCTCGTCCCCGACGAGCCGTTGAGCTGCAGTCTGTGCGATAAGTGCGGAGAATGTATAAAGGCGTGCCCGGGGAATGCGGTAAGCGAAAACGGTCTTGACACCTGGCAATGCGCGGTGACTTACCGCGGCGCGTTCCGCGACAATCCCTTTATGACGGACGAATTTCTTAAAGACGATCCCGAACGCGATATGATACTCGACGGTAAAAAACGCTTTGACGGCGTATCTGCCCGAAAGCTTTATCCGTCTTTGCATTTCCTGCCCAATTCGCACAACGGCTACGCTCCGTGCATCTGCGGCAGAAGATGCGATATCGCCTGCTATAAGCATCTGAAGGAGGTGGGCAGGATATGACGCTCAAAGATGAGATCATAAGTATGGCAAAAGCCAATATGGCGGACATCGTCGGCTTTGCGCCGATAGGGCGTTTTTCGTCCGACGATCCCGTGCTTTGCATAATGCCGGAAACGAAGACCGTCATCTGTCTCGGCTTCGGACTGCTCCGCGGAATGTTCCGCGGGATAGAAGAAGGCACCACGTTTTATCAGTATACGACTATGGCTGTCGAGAATATGGAAGAAACGGTAATGCCTATGGCGCAGCTCAGAGTCGCCAACCTTATAGAAGAAAAAGGATATATCGCGCTTCCCGAGCGCCGTCATCAGACGATAATGGCGGAAGAAAACAGCACAAACCCCGAAGTGGCGTATGACGCTATATTCCGCGGAATAACGAGAGAGCCGCAGATGGATTTCGTAAACTCGGCGGTGAAGTGCGGCATCGGCGAAAAAGGCTTTCACGGTGCGCTTCTCAACGACGAATTCGGACCTTTTCTGCGCTATTGCTTCGTGCTGACGGACGCGGTCATCGAGCCGGACGACGTCTGCACTCCGCATCTCTGCGACGGATGCGGCGAATGTGCAAAAGGCTGCCCCGGAAACGCGATAGACGAAAACGGAAAGACCGATATGTGGCAGTGCGCCGTCTATTACAACGGAGCAAACGGGCTTAAGAATCCGTTTATGGGACCGGACGCATTTCAGAAAATATCAAACAGACTTGAAATAATCGAAGGCAAAGCGAAAGTGACGCCGGAAAGCGCAAGAAAGATACTCGACAATATATATTTCTATCCTCCCGCACAGCACGCATACCAGTGTTCCATCTGCGGACGTGCGTGCGACGTCGCCTGCTACTGCCATCTCGAGGAGAAAGGAAAACTGAAACGGAAATATACTCATAAGTACCGCGAAAGAGAGCCGTGGTCGTTTTCAGTTGATGATTTCAGAATGAGCGGTGATAACGATGAAAGCAAGAGTAAAGTATAAAAACGGAGAAAGCCGTGAACTGTCGCCGCACTTTTCCGTCTGCGGCAGCGTCATTACCGTGACTTGTCCCGATTTCGATACGGCAGACGCAGAATACGTCGATATCGGCTACGATTTCGCCGTCGCCGACGCAGGTGACGACGGTTATTTCATAGTGCCGGAGGGCGCTCATTATTTCGACAGCTTCATCACGGAGTTTGCCGATATCGAAGACGCCGAATTTCTGTCGTGCGGCAAAAGCGCGTTTCTCCCCGTTTTCGGTGCAAAAAAACGTGAAAAAAGCTTTTTTGCAAGGGCTTCGGGAATGAAAGAGGCGTGCTGCGTTGTCGTCGGCGTAAAGGACGGGAAATATTATCTTTATCCGCGTTTCTATCTGAAAAGTGATACGATACGCGAACCGATAAGCGTCGTTTACGAGAGCGTCACTTACGAAAAAGCGTCTTATGCGGCACTTGCGGAATGGTACCGCAGATACCTGCTTGAAAACGTAATATGCAAACCCATCACCGACCGTTCGTCACCGGCGCTTGACTATGCAAAGGATTCGATTTACGTCCGCATAAGACAAGCGTGGAAGCCGGTACCGTCACCCGTCCCCGAACAGACGGACGAAAACGAGCCGCCTTTGCACGTCGCCTGCACGTTTGAACGTGTCATCGACCTTATGGAAGAATGTAAAAAGCAGGGGATAGACAAAGCGGAATTCTGTCTTGTCGGCTGGAACAAAAGCGGACACGACGGACGCTGGCCGCAGATATTCCCCGCAGAGCCGCTTCTCGGCGGTGAAGACGGACTGAAAAAGCTGATAAAAAGGGCAAAAGAACTCGGCTACCGAATAAGCTGCCACACGAACAGCTCCGAATCGTACAGTATCGCCGATATATACGACGAAAACGATCTGCTCAGAGATAAAAACGGCAATTTTGAACTTGATCCCCAGATGTGGGGCGGCGGAAAGGCAAGAAAACTCTGCCCCGAAAAAGCATACGCGATCGCAAAGAAAGAGCTTCCGAAGGTCGCGTCTTTGGGATTTGACGGGCTTCATTACGTTGACGTCATCGGCATCGCCGATCTTCTGCACTGTCACGACAAAAAACACCCCTGCGATCAGAAACAGAGTGCGGAGTATTACATAAAGATCGCAGAACTGTGTCACGAACTGTTCGGCTCTTTCAGCTCCGAAGGCGGCAGAGACTTTCTCGCTCCGTATACCGACTTTGCACTTTATATCTCGATGAAATCGCCTGACGCCGTCCTTTCGCCGCTCGTCAGCCGTTATATCCCGCTTTGGCAGCTCATATATCACGGTATATGCCTTTCAAACCCGTATTCGCTCACCGTGAACGTACCTCTCAAAGGCGCATACAGCCGACTGCTTCTGCACGAATACGGCGGCAGACCGTCGTTCTATTTCTGCTCAAAGTTTATGACCGATCCGAACAAGGACTGGATGGGCAAAACCGATATGCTTTGCAGAACTGACGAACAGCTGCGCGAAAGCGTTGCGATGCTGAAGGATGTTTACGACGAATATAAGCAGATATCCTATCTTCAGGATCATTTTATGACAGACCACACCGTCCTTGACGACGGAAAAGTGCGTGTCACATATTCCGACGGAAGCGTTATGACGGTCGATTACGCAAGCCGGACGCTTGACGTGTCCAAAGACGGCAAAACCGTTTACAAAAGAAGATATTAAACATAAAAAACGGATGCAGGATCCGGCGCGTGCCCTTAAGGATGTTTTTTAAGCATTTTCATCACGCGCCGAAAACGAAATAAATCCCTGCCGGGATTTGTGAAATATCCTGCGGATGTGAAATACGCCTGCGGCGTGTGAAATGCCTGCGGGCGTGAAAAAGGGATTTATTTCATT
>JAZUKE010000031.1:0-51578 GCA_045643125.1 Eubacteriales bacterium | reverse complement strand
AAAATTCCGTGATCACGATCTGACCGGCGACTATAAGGGCTGCCGTGAATGTCATATTGAACCGGATTGGCTATTGGTTTATGAAAAAGATAACGGGTTGCTTATTTTGATGTTAAACCGTGTCGGAAGTCATTCGGAATTATTCAAATAAAGAAGCCTGTTGAGAAAGTTTTTCCTCTCTCAGCAGGCGCTTTTTATGCAAACACTGCTCTTCAGTCGGTCACTACTTTCGCTGTGGTGGACTTTTTATTGCCGGCGTAATCCGTGACGGTTATTTTGAGGTACGTTTCTTTTTCGGGATCAAGTTTGACGTTGTAATGATGTACCAGCGTCGTCTCGTCCGCCTTTGAAACGGGGACGGAGTAAACGTATTCGTCCGAGCCGGTCGCCTTATAGGTGATGGTCTTGTATGCGGCGCCGCCGGAGATCGTGACTTCCGCACGGAGAGTGGTCTCGTCCTTTTTTTCAAAAGTGACGCTTTCTATTTTGAGTCCCGTTCCCGTGTCGCCGGTATTGTAATAATGCTTGTAGGATTCGTGATATCCGCCGTGTCCGCCGTAGTCCTTGGCGTAATAATGGCTGTAAGCGAAGGTGACGTACCCTTCAACGTACGGCTCGGCTATCTTCATCTGACGGACGAAGCGGTTGACGTCTGCGGGAGTGTAATCGCTTATCACGAAGTTTTCGCTGTTTGCCCAGAAACGAAGTCCCGGTTCGGTATCGACGGCTTTTTTAAGAGCCGCGAAATATCCGTCGAGCAGATCAATGGTTATGTGTCCGGCACCGACTGCGTCCTGGCAGCAGAATATGTCGCCGTCTCTGAAATTTGCGACTTCAAAAACTTTCGTCCATTCTTCGCCGGCTTTCTTCGCGTCGCCGCCGCTTTTGGTGACGAACGGAGAGAGCATAAGCGGCATAGACGAATCAAGCTCCGTCAGCGGATCGAGGTACATATTGAGGAAATCGCCCGCTTTCTTTTCCTGGTTACGCATACCGTTGAACATTTCGTAAGCAAAATACCAGCCGTAAAGCTCGTCCGGATAATCCTTTTTGTAAAGGTCGTATATTTCCTTTGCCATCTGAACGCCGATCGACGATTCGGTCTTGTTCCAATCATCATTCGTGCAGGCGAAAGACCACCATTCGTCGGAAAGGTTAAGACCGACAAATACCTTCATACCCGTCTGTTTTGCCGCTTCGAGCACACGCGGAAGGAAGGTCGAGCAGTCGCTGAACGTCGATGCCTTATTTGCTTTTGCAAGCTCGGACGGATAGTAAATGTTGAGGAACTTGCCGTAGGGCGTTTCGGCAGTCCACTGGATGATGAACGTGTCGATGCCGACTTCTTTAAGACCGTTGAAATGCGTTGCCCAGTTTTTGACCGAATAACTCATAAACGCACCGGGCTGAACGAACGTACCGGTGACGCAGGGCCATGTTCTTTCGATTTCCACGTCGCTTACCTCCTCGGATATTTCCTCCGATATTTCTTCCGAAACGGTTTCGGAGATCTCTTCCGACGTCTCCGCTGTCCCCGACACTTCGGAAGACACCGTTTCCTTACTTATTTCGTTATTTCCGCTTCCGGAACACGAAACGAACGAGAGCAAAAGGACAAAAATGAGAAATACTGCGATTTTTCTTTTCATATATCTGCCTCCATACGATTTTCTGTCATTATTTTAATATATTTTATTTCGATTGTCAACGACTTTATCAAATATTGCCGTCATATATATTTATACGGGGTGTGACTATGCTTCATACGATAAAGTCGCTGCTTTGGGGTATGCCGACGGTCTGTGCCGTGATCGGCTTCGGCGTGTACTTCACTTTCAAGAGCCGCGCATATAATATAAGAGGAATAAAAGAGATATTCCGCTCTTCTTTCAGAGAACTGAAAGTCAAAAGCCCGGGGATAAGCGCCTTTTCCGCGATATCGACGTCTCTCGGCGGAACCATCGGGATCGGCAGCATAACGGGCGCCGCATTTTCGCTTGCCGTAGGAGGGCCGGGCAGCATATTCTGGATGTGGGTGACGGGCTTTTTCGGCTGTATGCTCAAATACGCCGAAACAAGTACCGCGCTGCGTTACAGAGTGCGCGACGGCGATATATGCTCCGGCGGCGCTATGTACGCGCTTGAAAAAAGCGGCAAGCCGTTTTTGGGCAAGGTGTTCGCGTTCTGTCTTCTTGCATCATCGTTCGGCACCGGCAATATGACGCAGTCGTCCGCGGTGAGGGCTTCTCTCGGAGAGATCGGGCTTTCCGGGTACGTCACGGGTGCGCTGCTTTCCGCTCTTTTTCTGTTTGCCGTATCGGGCGGACGGAAGAAAATAGCGTCTTTCTCGGAAAAAACGGTGCCGTTTTCTTCCGCCGTATACCTAATCATCATCATCGCGCTGATACTTCCGCGCATAACGCTCCTGCCGTCGGTGCTTTGCACTATAATCCGTTCGGCGTTCGGTCTGCGTCAGTTCGGCGGAGGAGCAATGGGATATACCGTTTCGGCTGCGATGAAAACGGGAGTGACGCGGTGCGTTTTTTCGTCCGAAATGGGGATGGGCACTTCGGCGATCGCACATTCGTCAAACGAGACCGCGTCGCCTCACAGTCAGGGCTCGTGGGCGATAATCGAAATGATGACAGATATCTTCGTCTTTTCCACATTGACTGCCCTTGCTTTGCTGCTTTACGGAGAAAAAAGCGTTGAAGGGCTGTTTTATTCATCTTTCGGCAAAGCGGGCAGCGTCACGCTTGGTCTGCTTCTTTTTATGTTCGGATTTGCTTCGATCATAAGCTGGTGCTTTTATGCCGAATCGTGTATGTCCTACCTCGGATTCAGCAAAGCGAAGCACTTGCTTTACATAGCTCTTTCGGCGCTTTGCGTTTTTCTCGGGTGCATCACCGACAGCGCAAAAATATGGGATATCGCGGATATCCTCAACTTTTTTATGATGATCCCCAATCTGTATCTTCTTTTTATCAAAAGAAAGGAAATCTGCTTATGCTTTGGCAAAACGAAACGGTAAGATCGGTAATGTCGCATCTTTCGGCAAAAGAGAGCGGTCTTGACGAAAAAGAAGCCTCATTGCGTCTGAAAAGAGACGGTGAAAACGTCATAAATTCATTTCGGCGCACTCCGTTCGCCGTGAGGTTCCTTATGTCGTTCGGCGACACTATGACGATAATACTGCTCATTTCGGCGGCGGTCTCGTTTGCGGTCGATATGATGAGCGGCAGAAGCTCGGTCGATCCGTTCATCATTCTGGCGATAGTGTTCCTCAATTCCCTGCTTTCGGTGTTTCAGGAAAGCAAAGCCGAAAAGGCGATAGAATCGCTCCGCTCTCTTTCGTCGCCGACGGCAACGGTCATAAGAGACGGGAAAGCAAAGCGCACCGACGCAAAAAACGTAGTGAAAGGCGATATCATCGTACTTGAAAAGGGCTGTTTCGTGCCTGCCGACGCGAGAGTGACCGAGAGCGCGGGGCTTGTGACCGACGAATCGTCGCTGACGGGCGAATCGGCGGCGGTATACAAAACGTCCGACGTGACGAAAGCAGGTGAAAACGATATTTCCGATATGCACGATATGGTATGGTCGGGTACGACCGTGACGGGAGGCAGCGGAAAAGCCGTCGTGGTGGAAACGGGGATGTCAACGCGCCTCGGCTCGATCGCAAAAATGCTGTCTTCGTCGCCGCAGACCAAAACTCCGTTGCAGAAAAGGCTGGCAAAAACGTCATCGTCGCTCGGCAACGCTTCTCTCGTGATATGCCTTGTGATATTCGTCGTGTCGGTGATACGCGGGTACGACGTATCCGACACCTTCATCCGTTCGGTCAGCCTTGCGGTGGCGGCTATCCCCGAGGGGCTTCCCGCAACGGTGACGATAATGCTGTCTCTGGGCGTTACGGAAATGGCGCGCCACCGTGCCGTCGTGAAAAAGCTGCCGTCCGTCGAAACGCTCGGATGCGCCACGGTGATATGCACCGACAAAACGGGGACGCTTACACAGAACAAAATGACCGTAAAAGCAGTCACCGGCGACGAAAAACTGACAACAAAACTGTTTTCTCTCTGCAACCGTCTGTCCTCTCCCACCGAGCAGGCTCTTTACGACTATGCGCTGTCGTCCGACAAGGCGAACGAAAATTACCGGAGCGATCATCCGATCATCGGGGAACTGCCGTTTGACTCCAAATACAAGTTTATGGCGACGCTTCACGAAGAAGGCGGAAGATACCTTGCGATAATGAAAGGCGCACCGGAGGAAGTTGAAAAATACTGCGTTTCGTCTTTTGACAAAGAGAAGATACTGTCTCTTTCGCGTGACGGACTGCGCATCATCGCCGTTTCTTACGCTTACATCGACAAAAAGCCGCTCTCTCTCACGTCTGTGCGCTATATACCGGCAGGAATCGCCGGTATGATGGATATGCCGCGTGCCGAAGCCGCGGGAGCCGTTGCAAGATGTAGAAAAGCCGGTATAAAAGTCGTTATGATAACGGGCGACCACAAGGAAACGGCGTTTTCGATAGCGAAGAAAACGGGTATCACGTCGGACGAAAACGAAGTTTTCACCCAAAGCGAGATACTGTCGCTTCCCGAAAGCGAGCAGAAAGCCGCTATCCTGCGTTCGTCGGTATTTGCGCGGACGACGCCCGAATTCAAGGTGAAGATAATCGAAGCCTACCGCGAAAACGGCGATATCGTGGCAATGACGGGTGACGGAGTGAACGACGCACCGTCGCTGAAGCAAGCCCATATCGGCTGTGCTATGGGCAAAAGCGGCACGGACGTTGCGCGTGAAGCGTCCGATATGATACTCACCGACGACAATTTTTCGACGATAGTCGAAGCCGTCAGATACGGCAGAGGCATCTACGCCAACATAAGGCGTGCAGTGCATTTTCTTATTTCCTGCAATATGGGCGAGCTTCTGCTCGTCATCACGGCGATGCTGCTTTCGTTTCCGTCACCGCTCACCGCGGTGCAGATACTCTGGGTGAATCTCGTTACGGATTCGCTCCCCGCAATAGCGCTCGGAATGGAAAAGCCGGACGACTCGGTAATGGAAAGACCGCCCGTAAAACCCGATTCGGGGCTTTTTACGGCAGGCGAAAAACTGCTCATCCTACTTGAAGGCGCATCCGTCGGTCTGCTTGCGTTCACCGCGTACATCGCGGGAAGCGGCAGAAGCGGTCAGACGATGGCGTTCTGCGTGCTGTCGCTGTCGCAGCTCTTCCATTCTTTCAATATGCACAGCGAAAGACCTGTCGTCTGTTCAAAACTCAACCTTCCGCTGCTCATTTCGTTCGTCGTTTCGGCACTTCTTCAGCTCTCGGCAGTGCTGATCTCTCCGCTTCGGAGCGTTTTCGGCACAGTGATGCTCGAAAAAAACGAATGGCTGACGGTGTTCGCGCTGTCGGCGTCGATACTCGTCGTCGGCGAAATTTCCAAGATTTTCGCTTTGCGGAAAAAGATAGCGTCTTTTCATCTTGAAAAACGGCAAAAGAAGTGATATAATTTGCTCAAAAGGAAGGTAAATATTATGATTTACAAAACATACGATTTCAGCGAAGAGAAAATAAAAATAAACGGAAGAGGCTACGCCGAAAGCGGGCACCTCGTTCTTCCGTGGTCGTATTCGGGCTTTTCGTTCATTTTCAACGGAAGCAGACTCATTCTGTCTTTTGAGCCTTTCAGCGACGAAATGCCCGCTTACATCAAAATAGATATCGACGGAAGTGCGGTCAAATACGGCATCTCCGACGGCAAGGAGGTCATAGTGACTCCCCTTATCGCCGATTCTTTCCATACCGCGACGGTAACGAGAATAACCGAGGGAATGTCGCCCGTCGTCGTTTCGTCGGTCAAGGTCTGCGGAGACACGCCGTCGATAATTTCCAAAACACCCGAAAAGAAAATCAAGATCGAATTCATAGGCGACTCGATAACCTGCGGTTACGGCGTGGACGCACCGTCCGACGTAGGCGTGTTCAACACCTACGAGGAAGACTGCACCCTTTCCTACGCTTACGAATGTGCGCGCATCCTCGGTGCCGACGTGTCGTTCGCCGGTGCTTCCGGCAAAGGGATAGTCGCCAACTGCCTCGGCGACAGAACGGATATGACGCTCCGTCAGGCGTTCGTTTACAAAAACAGACAGAGAGGCAAGTGGGATCATTCCCTTTTCGTTCCCGACTGCGTAGTGGTCAACGCCGGTACTAATGACGCCTGGGGCGGCGTTTCCGACGAAGAGTTCACCGAGACCGCAAAGATACTGCTTAAAGAAATAAGAGAAAAATACGCTTGTTCTCCCATCCTCTGGGCATACGGCATAATGGACACGACAAAGGTCAAAGCCGCCGAAAAAGCCGTAAATGAAATAAAGGAAACGGACAAAAACGTCCATTTCCTTGAAATCGAATGTATGTCGAAGCACGAAAACGAGGTCGGCGGAGGCGGTCACCCGAACGTCTTTACGTCAAAGCGCGTCGCCCCGATACTTGCTTCAAAAATAAAAGAGATACTTTCGCTTTAAGCTATTTCGATTATTTTGTTCCCGAAAAATTCGGCTTCGCCGCCGTCGTGCGTGACGAGCAGCACGGTTTTTCCGCTTGTCGAAGACTTCACATAGTCCATCGTTTTCTCTTTCGTTTCTCCGTCAAGTCCCTTGAAAGGCTCGTCGAGTACGAGAAGCTCAAAGTCGGAGCAAAGCGCGCGGGCGATGGAGACGCGGCGGCGCATACCGCCCGAAAGAAGCGAGACCTTTGTGTGAAGCTCGTTTGCGATACCGAGGTTTTCAAGGCATTCCTTTGCCTTTTCTTCCGAAACGTCGGAGACGAATCTTATATTTGCATAAACGTCAAAGCCTTCAAGCAGTCTGTCTTCCTGAAAGACGGCTGCTTTTTTTGTCGGCACGTTTTCAACAGTTCCCGAATCCTCTTTCATAAGCCCGAGCAGAATATTCATAAGCGTCGTTTTTCCGCTCCCGGATCTTCCCATAAAGACGGTATATGCGTTTTCGGGGATAGTAAGCGACAATCCTTCAAGCACTTTTTTTGCCCCGAAGGACTTGTAAAGACCGTTTATTTTTATATCCATATTCTTTCCGTCCCGTCAAGAAGTTTTTTGAGCAAAAACAAGAATACTTTTTCGCAAGCCACGCTGAGCGTCACGATGACCGCAGTCCACGCAAGCAGCGTCGCCGAATCGAGGTATACCTTTGAATAGTACAGCCTTTCGCCTATCGAGCCGTCGGCAATGCCGATGACTTCCGCCGCGATACCCGCTTTCCACGCAAGTCCGAGCGACACCTTCGCGCCCGAAACAAGGAACGGACGCAGCGACGGCAGGCGGATCGCAAAAAGCCTTTTCATAAACGGCACGCGGAAAACGTCAGCCATTTCGATGAGCTTTTTGTCGGTGTTCTTTATGCCCGAAAGCGTGTTCGTGTAAATTATCGGAAGCACCATAAGGAACGATATGAATACCGAAAGCTCCGACGACGATATCCATATAAGCGCAAGCACGATGAACGACGCCACCGGCACGGATTTTATCGTGAGCATATACGGGATCAGTATTATCTCGACCGCTTCAAACCTTCCGGCAAGGAGCGCAAGCAGCGTTCCGACAAGCAGCGCGATCAGAAATCCGAGAAAAATGCGTGAAAGCGAAAACCACACGCTTGCCCAGAAACCGATTTCGCGTACAAGGACGAACAGTTTTTTTATCACGTCAACGGGCGACGAAAGCAGGATGTCGCTTTTTACCACAAACGCCGAAAGCAGCTGCCATACGGCAAGAGCGGCGGCTGCAGATATGATGATATAGAGTCTTTTTTTGGCTTTATTTGTCATAATATATCGTTCCGTCGGGAATTTTCCCTCCTATTGATTCCGGTGAGATCGAGTAAAGCACCGAGAAAAACTCACTTAGCGAATTTTTCATCTCGTCTCCCGTCATACAGACGATATTGCATTTCGGGATCGCGGTCACGGCAACAGCCGCGTTCACTATCCCGTATTTTTCCGAAAGACGAGCCGTTTCTTCGGTATTCGTATTGGCGTAAGACACGCTTGAAGCCGCGTCGGACACAAAGGAAGCGACGACGGACGGATTTTTTTCGGCAAAATCGTTCCGCACGACAAAAACGCCGGTTATGAACTGTCCCGAGGACGGCAAAGCGTTCCATTCGTCATTCATCGAAAGCACTGTCTCAAGTCCCGTCACCTTGCTTTTTGCCGCCGTGACGTAAGGCTCGGGCAGCATTGCGACACCGCCTGAAGATGCAAGCAGCGACACCACCTCGGCAGGCTCCGACTTCCATTCCACGTTCACGTCTTTGCCGATTTTCAGCCCGTTGCCTTCGAGAACGTGGAAAAGGCAGTATTCTGGCGTTGAGCCTTTTCCCGTGGCATAGATCGTTTTGCCTTTAAGATCGGAAACGGAGTTGATCTCCGTCCCCTTTGCGACGATATAAAGCACGCAGAGCGTGTTTACGGCAAGTATACGCACGTTCCCGTTCGTTCTGTTCCATAGATTCGACGCGAGGTTTGCGGGAATGGCGGCGATATCGTAATCGCCTTTGATAAGACCGGGAACTATCTCGTCGGCGCTTCCGGCTACCGTAAAATCATAGGTGTTTTCCGTTTTTCCGTCTTCGCTGTCCTGCATCAGCTTCAATATCCCCATAGACGTGGGGCCTTTGAGCGACGCGACACGGACGGTGATATTTTCATTTTCATCCGTATTCTCACGCGAACACGAAAGCATAAACACGCAAACAAAGCACATAAAAAACGCAATTATTCTTTTCATTGTCTTTCCCTCTCTTTATGTGCTTATTATACACAAAATCCCGTCTTATTTCTGTTGCATCTGCAACATTTTACTTCGTAAGGCAGTAAATGATATAGTCGATGTGTTTTATTATATCCTCATTCAGTTTGTTTTCGTCGAAAGAAACGGTCTTTTTGAGTTTTTCAAGCTCCGACACCGTTTTTTCGGCGTAGGAAGCAGACAGCGCATCGGTGTTTGCGGAAGCGTCCTTACGGATATTTTCGACGGACGACAAAAGGGACGAAAAATCGTCTTGCGGATAAAAGCGTTTATAGACGTTTTCTATCCTGTTTATCATATCGTCGGCAAACGCTTCGACCGTCACGCTGCCGCAGTCGGTGCGGACGGCTTTTTCGCGGAACGCGCCCTTGCGGAACACGTCAAGATACCCGCCCGAAAACGTATACGACACCCCGAATACCGAAACGCCGCTGCAGCCGATATCGTCCGATATCACTAGCTGACGGTTTATGTCGTCTTTTCCCGCTTTCACATAAGTACCGATACCGGCAACGAGAGTTCCGCGGTTTTCCATTCTGTCAAAAATATCCTTTGCGTAAGAATATTCGCTTTCGTAATTATCGGCGTATATCATAGTGTAAACGCCGTCAACGTAACCGTTCGCCATAAGATATTCCGGATCCTGGAAAACGTAGTTCTGTCTGTCGCCGTAGTCGGCAAAGCAGGTGACGGAATAGTTAAGCCCCGGCTTTATGCCTTTTATGCGTTCGCCGAGCGATACGACGAAGGACGTGATGATATTTCGTCTGAAAGCGCACCATTCGTCCCAATATTCGCTTTTCATTCCGATAGAGTGCGGATCGACGGTTATTCCCGTTTCGGAAGCAAAGGAATCGACCGTATTTTCGTTATAACCGAAATCGTCGGGATAGTCGCCGTATCTGTTCGGGAGCGGAAAACGAATGTAGTCGAGCTGTACGCCGTCGATATCGTAGCCCGACACCACCTCCGCTATGACGGAAGCGAAAAATTCCCGCACTTCGCCGTCGTACATATCGAGAGTGTAGGTCACGTCGTCGTAATAACGGTTTTCGTTCGTTCCGCTTCTTGAAAGCAGAAGCTTTCCCTTTTTGAGAAATTGGTTTACATAATGTTCTTCGGGCAGTCCTTCAAGCGTGTTTCCCGCGGTAAAGCAGCAGAACATAACGAACACTTTCAACCCGTGGGCATGTCCTTTTTCGACGAAAGACGCCAGAATGTCGGTATCTCCGTAGTCGCTTCCCTTTATCACTCCGTCGAGATTTGAGTCATAAGTCGCGTATGTGCCGTTGAACGCCGACACGATGAGCGTATTGAGCCCGAGTTTTTCGGCGTTGGCGCAGATCTTTTCGACTTCTTCTTCGGTTTTCGGCGCTGCGACCGCCCAGCCGCATCTGTCCTGGATGCGAAGACTCTCGACGAACGAATATTCAAGGAACGAAAGGACGGACTCCATTTTCACGAACGCTTCCGCCGCCTCTTCGACCTTGCCGTTTTCAAGTTTTTCCGTCAGTTCATCGAGCTTTTCAAACGAAGACTCGGCAAAACCGTAATCTATGTTTTTGAGTTTTTCCTTACATTCGGCGTATTCGGCTTTGTATTTTTCGATAAGGGAATAATTTTCTTTTATCAAAAGACGTGGATAGTTGAAAATATAAAGGAACACGGCGGAATCGCTTACAAAGAATCTTGAGCCTGTTTTGTAAAAATCCCTTATTTCGTCGTAACGCATACCGTAAAACGCTATGACAAAGCCGCCGTCCGGTATCTCGTTTCCGCCGTTCGGGTCTCCTTCGGCGATAACGTAACCGTCGCCGTCGCAGATAAGTTCAAGCTGTCCTTTGGGTACGACGGGCGTTTTGCTTCCGTAAGACGTATCGTAAACTACGGCGGTCTCGCCTTCGCGCGGCTTGTTCCTGCCGTCGAGTTTCATTTTGTGTACCGTATAAGGCGTGACGTTTTTGACGAGCTTCGCGTCTGCGCCCTCGTAAGTCTTGCAGAGCTTGGAGTAAAGCGATTCGTCCATACCGACCGAAAGAACGTATCCGTTTTCGGGAATGGGAGTGTTTCCGCTGTTCTTGTTGCCGCCCTCTGTCACCGACAAAACCTTTCCGTCCTCATCAACGGCGATCTCAAGTCCCCATTCATTGGTACGGGTGGAACCGTATTGAAAATCGCCGTCATAGACCACGGCGCCTGCGTAAGCGGTGCGGGTGCAGTTGAAGTAATTCACTTCCTCGCGGTAGCCGTTTATTTCGACGTAAGTTGACGGCGAAGTGAGCGGCTCGAAAAGCAGTATCTCCACGTCGTCGCCGAAAGAGGCTTTCACGTTTTTTGCGTATTCGCCGACAAACGACAGCACATATCCGTTCACCGACGGAAAGAACATCCTTTCGTTCACTTCCCCGACGTACGCAACGAGATCGCGCATAACGACGACGCTGACCTGATCTTTTCCGGACGAAGGAATGGCGCTGTATTCGCGCCGGTTATCGAAAAGATACACGCCGTCAGTCTCCGCGGTATCGGTGTTTTTATCGGTTATCGTATAGGGCGTGCCGCCGATGACGGCTGTCATTTTGTTGCCGAAACGGTGTATCTTATCGGAATTGACGATCTTCACTTCCCTGCCGGAAGCAAAAAACTTTTTTGCGAGCTTTATATCGTTTTCGTTTCTGAACAATACCGTGAAGTTTCGGCTGTCGGTCTTGGGAACGTCCGTTTTTTCAACGGTGAACACGCCCTTGAGCCCGCGTTTGAGCTGAATGGCGTATTCGTTTTCGCCGAAAGTTATCCCTTTTGTTGACGGCGAATATATAACTGCGCCGTCGCCTTCTGCGGAGATCGGATCGCTGAACACGAGCTGAACGCAGTTTTCGTCATCGGACGTGCAGATGTAAGCCGAGGACTTGTCGATTTCGGTCTTTTTTATTTCTTCACTTGCTTCCGATACTTCGCTTATGGGACGCGAAGACTCCGTGCCGCCCGTATCGCCGTTCCCGCCCGTACAGGAAAAAAGCGAAACGCCGATGCAAAGTATCAGAACAAAACATATTATTTTTTTCATAAAAAAGCCTTTCTGCGTGTTGCCAAATTCAATAATGTGTGATAAAATACGGTCAAGGTGAAAGTAAATGAAAGAAATTATCGTAAACAAAAACGATTCGTCGCAGCGTATAGACAAATTCATCGCCAAGACCTTCCGCACTATGCCGCAGAGCCTTGTATACAAATATCTCCGCACGAAGCGGATAAAGGTCAACGGCAAAAAAGCAAAGGAAAATCAGATCCTTGAAGAAAACGACGTGATAACGCTTTATATCCCCGAAGAATTCTTCGGTGCGAAACGCGAAGCAAACCTTGAACACATCAGGTCGGATATAAAAGTATGCTATGAAGACGAAAACATAATGATCGTCCACAAGCCCAAAGGGGTGCTTTGCCATTCCGAGGACGAAAGCGACACCGACACGATGATAGACAGAGTAAAGGCGTACCTTTATTCCAAAGGCGAATACACGCCCGAAAGTGAAAATTCGTTTGCTCCGGCACTGTGCAACAGGATAGACCGCAACACCGAAGGTCTTGTCATAGCCGCCAAGAACGCCGAGTCGCTTCGGATAATGAACGAAATAATCAAAGAACGCGACGTCGAAAAGACCTACCTTGCGGCAGTCCACGGGCTTTTCGTCGAAAAGAGCGGCAGATATAAATCGTTTTTGGAGAAGAACGCCGCCGAAAACAAGGTGTATACACGTTCGCACGCGACGAAAGACACGGTGAGTGCCGTTCTTTCGTACAAGGTCATAGCCGAAAACAAGCCAAAAGCGCTGTCGCTGCTTGAAATAATCCTTGAAACCGGCAGAACTCACCAGATAAGAGTGCAGATGTCGGAAAACGGTCATCCGCTGCTCGGCGACGGAAAATACGCGGTCAACAAGGAAGACAGAAAATCCGGCTTTTCGTCGCAGGCGCTGTGTTCCTATTCGGTAAAATTCAAATTCACTAAAGACCGCGGAATTCTGAATTATCTGAACGGTGTCACGGCAAAGACCGCAAAGCCGGATTTTGTAAAGTTGTTTTATTGAGAAACGAGCGAAATTATCCTTTCTACGAGCGCTTCCCTGCCCATTCCGTTTTTGGACGAATAGAGTATCACATCCGTTCCCGGTCTGATAAGACGGGAGCGGATTATTTTGTCGGCACATTCGGCAAGCTCGGTCTTGTTGAGCTTGTCGCACTTGGTGCAGACGACGATATACGGGAGCCCCGTATAGTTCAGCCATTCGAGCATATCGGCATCGTCCTGCGTTATGCCCACCTTGCAGTCGATGAGCTGTATCACCGCACGGAGCGAATCGTTGGACTCGAAATAAGACTGAGTGACCGCCGACCATCTTGCCTTGTCTTCCTTGGGGCGTCTGGCAAAGCCGTAGCCCGGGAGATCGACAAGGTACATTTTTTTGTCGATAAGGTAATAGTTGACGGTTATCGTCTTACCCGGTTCGCCCGAAACGCGGGCGAGCTTTTTGCGTCCGAGGACAGAATTGATTATCGAGGACTTGCCGACGTTCGATCTGCCGGAAAACGCTGCCTGCGGCATACCGCCTTTGAGGTGCTGGGATGCGTGACCGGCAACGTGGGCAAGCTCGGCATTATGCAGGTTCAGTTCCATTGTCATCAACCTTCAGAGCGATGCCGAGCACGTCTTCGATGCGCGACACGCCGATGAATTCCATATCGTTTCTTACTTCAAGCTCGGCAGCGTCTTTAAGATTGTCTTTGGGGATGATGACGGTCTTTACGCCCGCCTTATACGCCGCCATAGACTTTTCTTTTAGCCCGCCTATCGGAAGCACTCTGCCGGTAAGCGTTATTTCGCCCGTCATTGCGACAGACTGCTTTACACGTCTGCCCGAAAGCTCGCTGACTATCGCGGTAGCGATCGTGATGCCCGCAGACGGTCCGTCCTTGGGTATGGCTCCTTCGGGAACGTGGATATGTATATCGTATTTTTTATGGAAATCTTCTTCTATTCCGAGTTCTTTTGCGTGTTTGCGGGTATAGCTGACCGCCGCCTTTGCCGATTCCTTCATAACGTCGCCTAAAGAGCCGGTGAGTTCAAGCATACCGCTGCCCGGCATCGAAAGGACTTCGATCCTTAACATCTCGCCGCCGAGCTGTGTCCATGCAAGCCCGTTCACGATCCCGACCTCGTCTTCGCCGTAAACGGTATCGGTGATGAATTTGCGTGCGCCGAGGACTTTTTCGGCTTTTTCGGCATTGAAGGTGAACGACTTGTATTCGCCCTCGACGATACCGCGTGCCGTCTTGCGGCAAACCGACGCTATCTCGCGTTCGAGATTGCGGACGCCGGATTCCTTGGTATAGCCGTTTATCAGTTCGGTAAGTCCGTCATCGGTAAAGCGGAGATTGGTCTTTTTGAGTCCGTGGCGTTTGAGCTGCTTTGGGATAAGGTGGTTGCGGGCGATGGACATTTTTTCGCTTTCGGAATACGAATCCATTTCGATCATCTCCATACGGTCGATGAGCGGAAGCGGTATCGTGGACGTGGTGTTCGCGGTGGCGATGAAAACACATTCCGAAAGGTCAACGGGAAGCTCGATGAAATGGTCGCGGAACGTCTTGTTCTGATCGACGTCGAGTACCTCGAGAAGCGCACTCGTCGGGTCGCCGTGAGCGTCCTGCGTCATCTTGTCGACTTCGTCAAGCAAAATGACGGGGTTCGACGTACCGGCAAGCTTGAGCGCATTTATTATTCTGCCCGGCATAGAGCCGACGTAGGTCTTGCGGTGTCCTCTGATCTCTGCTTCGTCGCGGATGCCGCCGAGAGAAATGCGGACGTATTTTTTGCCGAGAGCGCGGGCGATCGACTTTGCGACGGATGTTTTGCCGACACCCGGAGGGCCTACGAGACAGAGTATCTGTCCGTTCAGCTCGGGAGCAAGCTGCTTGACCGCGATAAATTCGAGTATCCTCTGCTTTACCTTATCAAGACCGTCGTGGTCTTCGTCAAGGATGGTGCGCGCCTTTTTGATATCGGTGCTGCCCTTTGACATTTTTCCCCACGGGAGTTCAAGACACGTTTCGATATAGTTCTTTATTACCGTCGCTTCCGGGGAGCCGAACTGCATTTTGAGGAGCTTTGAGTTTTCGGAAAGCAGTTTTTCTTCGACTTCCTTCGGGAGTTTTTTGTCGAGTATCTTCTGACGGTATTCGTCGTCGGATTCGTATTCGTCGTCCATTCCAAGCTCGTTTTCTATCGTTCTGAGCTGTTCGCGCAGATAAATATCGCGCTGAGTCTTGGAAAGATGGTTTCTTACACGCGCGTGTATGGAGCCTTCAAGCTCCATTATGTCTATTTCTCTGTCGAGGATATCGAGAAGCACGTCTATCCTCTTGTCGGGATCAAGCTCGTCGAGTATCTTCTGCTTGTCCTCGTATTTGATGAAGAACGCGGAAGCCACCCAATCGGAGAACGCACCCGCGTCGTCGATCTTTTTGACTTCGTCGAGTATCTCCTGCGACGGCTTGGAGAAAAAGCGCAGGTACTGTTCGAGTTCGTCGAAAGCGGAAGCGATCTTGTTCGTAACATCGGGAGAATGTGTCGACGCGATCTCTCCGCCGGAAGCGCACACCACCGACGAAAAGAGCGTGTTCCTGTCGTTCACCACGGCAAGAAGCTGCGCACGGCAAAGTCCCTCGACCATAAGCTGATAGTTTCCGTTCGGGAGCTTGACCGAATGTTTGAGTTTTGCGATAACGCCGACGTCGTACAGGTCTTTTCTTTCCGGCTCTTCGACCTCCGTGTCGATCTGCGTGACGAGGAAAAGCTCGCTGCCGTATTCTTCGGCGAGCTTCATAGCCCGTACCGACGACTTGCGCGCGATCTCAAAGCTCGACGTTATGCCGGGGAATACGACTATTCCGCGGAGCGCTATCGTTACAAGTGTTTTGTTCTGAATTTCGTTGATTTCGGATGCCATTGTATAAATTCCTACATTTATGTTTTATGATATGATCCTGTGATCCGTTTTGCGATCTTATATTATTTGCCGAGCATCGCGGCACCGATCATTCCGGCGTCGTTGCCGAGAGCGGCACGGACGATCTTGGTTTTGAGTTCGCCGTTGCGCGAATACTGTTCTTTTTCGATGATGGCTCTTACGGGATCGAGCAGGTAGTCGCCTTCGTTGCAGACACCGCCGCCGATGGTGATGATCTCCGGTTCAAGCAGGTCGATGAGGTTGGTAAGTCCGCAGGCAAGGTAGAATATGTATTTTTCAACGACTTCGCTTCCCGCTTTGTCGCCTGCGCGTTTTGCGTCGAACGGCACCTTTGCGTCAACCTTGGAAAGGTCGTGACCGCAAAGCTCCCACATAACGGTGTCGGGATATTCTGCCATTTTTTCGCGTGCCATACGGATGAGCGCGGTCGCGGACGCGAGTTTTTCCCAGCATCCCTTTCTGCCGCACTGACATTCGGGACCTGACGGATCTATTACCATATGCCCGACCTCTGCCGCCGCAAAGTTGAAGCCCGTGAAGATCTTGCCGTCGATGATGATTCCGCCGCCGATGCCGGTACCGAGGGTTATCATTATGGAAGTCTTATAGCCTTTTGCGTTGCCTACGGACGCTTCGCCTTTGGCTGCCGCGTTGGCGTCGTTTTCGATATATACTTTTTTGATCCCGGTAAGGTCGGATATCTTCCGGGCAAGAGGATAGTGCAGGAACGGAATTGACGAGCAGTAGACCATCTCTCCGGAGCCGCAGTCGGCTGTCCCCGGGGAAGCGACGCCCGCATAGCAGATATCGGAAACGGAAAGTCCCGCGTCCTTGATGACTTTAAGCGAAATTTCAGCCATTCTTTCGGCAACGTGATCGACTCCGCCGTCCACTTCGGTGGAAAGCGAATCCTTATGGAGAATTTTGCCGTTGTCGTCAACGATGCCCGCTTTGATGAATGTGCCTCCGAGATCAATACCAAGATAATACATCTTTACTTAATTCCTCACTTTCTTCGTTTTCGATTTCTTCGTTCATTTTTCTTATAAATTCCTGAGCCGTATCATAGCCCATTTTCTTTTGTCTGTGGTTCATTGCGGCGATCTCTATGATGACCGCGAGGTTTCTGCCCGGTTTGACCGGGATCGTGAGAGACGGGAGCGATATGCCGAGAAGCTCGTAGGTCTCGGTCTGAAGTCCGAGACGTTCGTACTCCTTGCCCTGCTGCCAATTCTCGAATTTTATCACAAGGTCGATCTTTTCGGTCTCCTTGATGGCGCCCATACCGAATATGCGCTTTACGTCAACTATACCTATGCCGCGAAGCTCGATATAATGCCTTATAAGCGACGGAGCGGAGCCGATGAGCGTTATTGCGGACGGCTTTTTTATTTCCACCGCGTCGTCTGCGATGAATCTGTGACCTCTTTTGACAAGTTCTATCGCGGTCTCGCTCTTGCCGATGCCGCTGTCGCCGAGGATCAGCACGCCTTCGCCGTATACTTCAACGAAAACGCCGTGGATCGTAACTCTTTCGGCAAGCTCAAGGCTGAGATACGAGGTGAGCGCCGACGAGAACGCCGATGTCGTCGCCGAAGTGCGGTAAAGCGGCGTTTCGTATTTTTTCGCAAGCTCGTACAGTTCGTCGAACACGGGAAGGTCGGAGGTGACGATCAGCGCGACAATACGGTGCTGCATAAGCTGTTCTATCGCGTCGTACCGTTCCTCGGGTGACAGCGACGAAAGATAACCGTGTTCCATATTGCCGATAAGCTGTATCCTCTCGTTCTCAAAGTGCAGGAAGAATCCGGCAAGCGGAAGTCCGGGACGCGAAAGGTCGGGACGCGTGACGACTCTTTCTTCGATATTGACCGGCTCATAGATCGGTTCAAGATTGTTGTCGTCGGCGACTTTGACGAGTTTTACAGTATATTTCAGGCTCTGCATCTTCTGCTTTCCTCCGTTTCTTTTGCCTTGGCAGCGTATTTTTTCCATTTTGAGGCAACGCGCCACAAATAGATATCATAAGCGGCAAACAAAACGGTTATCGGCACGATAAAAGCGAGAAAGATCGACGCGGGATTCTTGCCGACCACCCAGCCGAATATCGGCACGATCTCATCCTTGCTGGAAGGGACGGTGTAACCGACGGTCTTTTCGCCGTCCACGGTATATTCAAGAGCGTCGAACCTGCCCTGCCAGACGAAATTATATACGCACAGCACGACGAGGAACACCGCGATTATCGACGCGAATACGGCTATCTTCCGGTAACGCTCTGCAATGGCATTATATGCGCCCGCGCTCTTGGCGGGAGGCGTGTCGCCTTCGGAAGCGAAATAGGCATAGCAGTTCTTTTTGCCGCAGTAGACGCAGTTTTTCATAGAGCGCTTTTTGATGTACGCGGCGTTTTCCTCGGTGTCGGGCGACGAATCGAGCCACTCCATAGAATATTTCCACTTCTTGTGCGTCTTGTCAAAAGTATAGGTGTAAGGGAGCGTGTCCACGAGAAGAAGCCCGTTTTTGCCCTGCTCGTCAAGCCACTTCTGCTCCTTTTCCACATCGTAAAAAGTCTTGTGCTTCAATACAGACATATAATCACCCCATTATTGTGTATATTATACCTCAATTTGTCCAAATTGTCAATCGTGAATAAAGCAAAAAAATTTGATTTTGGGTATTGAAAAAAACGTTATTGCGTGATATAATAGAAAAACTGAAATATGTAATACGGCTATGCTTGCCGGGGAGTCAGCGGTGCCTTGTAGCCTGCAATCCGCTACAGCAGGGGTCAAATACCGGTCGAGGACACTGATTGTGCGGCTGCGTGCGGTCAAGATCGTTGATGGATGGGTCTTGTGCGATTCGCGTCTGTGAACCATGTCAGGTGAGGGATCAAGCAGCATTAAGCAGATAAGCGGATGTGCCGCAAGAGCGCCTGTTCTGAGGTCAAGTCCGTATTAACGCGTGTAATCACTGTTCGATATCGGGATGCATAGTCGTATTATGTATTTCAGTATTTTTATTTTTATTGCAGTCAATTTCGTGAAAGGAGACCGCTTATGTACAAGGTGCTGTATCTCAAATACCGTCCGTCAACGTTCGGCGATATGATCGGTCAGGAACACATACGCAGCGTGCTGAAACGTCAGTGTCAGACCGGCAGAGTGTCGCACGCGTACATTTTCTGCGGCACGCGCGGCACCGGCAAAACGACGTCGGCGCGCATACTTGCCAAAGCGGTCAACTGCCTGTCACCCGTTGACGGCGAGCCCTGCGGCAAATGCGAAGCCTGCATAGCGATAGACAGCGGCAACTGCACCGACGTGCTTGAGCTTGACGCGGCGTCCAACAACAAGGTCGATGACATCCGTTCGCTCTGCGACGAGCTGATATATCCGCCGACGATGCTGAAAAAGCGCGTTTATATCATCGACGAAGTCCATATGCTCACGTCAAGTGCCTACAACGCGCTGCTCAAAACGCTCGAGGAGCCGCCTGCCCACGTTCTGTTCATACTCGCCACCACCGAGCTGAACAAGATACCGCCGACGATACTTTCGCGCTGTCAGCGCTTTGAGTTCAGACGCATACAGGCAAAGGTGCTGGCGTCTCATCTGCTCGATATCGCTTCTTCCGAAAATATAAAACTCGATCCCGATGCGGCGGAGCTGCTTTCGCGTCTTGCGGACGGATCGGTGCGCGATTCCATATCGCTGCTTGAATCCTGCATCGAAGCCGCCGACGGCGGAGAGATCACGCGCGAAGTCGTGGCAACTCAGCTCGGCATTGCCGAAGACAGAACGATAGACAGGCTTTTTGAAGCCGTATCGAAGCGCGACGTGCTTATGTGTCTGTCGCTGCTCGACGACTATTACGCTTCGGCGAAGTCGCTGACCGTACTGCTCGACGATATGCTTTCGGCAGTCCGCGATATGCTTTTCGTAAAGCAGGGCGGAAAAGCCGAAAACCTTATGTCGAATATGGCGTTTGAAAAGGTCGTAGAGCTTTCTTCCGCGTTCACGACCGAACAGCTCATATACTTTGCATCGACCGCAGAGGAGGCGCGAAACCGTCTTACGGGTTACGCTATGAACAAACGTCTCGTCACCGAGCTTGCGGTGATAAAGCTCTGCGACGCGAGATTTTCCGATTCGGCGGAGTCGCTTGCCGCAAGGATCGCAAAGTTGGAGCGCGTTCTTTCCGGTACCGTCGTCACCGCGCCTGCCGCAAACACGGAAACGGAAAGCAATACCGCAGTCACGCCGACCGAAGAAAAGCCGAAAGCTTTTCCGATGCAGAAGACCGACGAAACGCCTTACGAGACCGTGTCGGAGCTGTGCGAGCAGCTTTCATCGCGTCCCGACGTGAGCAGACTGCTGCAGAATGCCGAAATGGCGGCAAAGGGCGGCGACCTTATTATCTACGTCAGCAACGAATTCACGAAATCGCTGCTTTCGTCGCAAAGCTCGCTCGATGCGATACGTTCCGCGTCGCGTGCGGTGGACGGCGTTGACAGACGGATAATCATTTCAGCATCAAAACCGAAAACAGCGGCAAAAGACGATTCTGCCGACTTGATAAACGAATTAGGAGAATGATAAAATGAAAGTAAGACTTCCTCAGGGTGTGGGCGGCGGCCCTCAGAATATGAACGCAATGATAAGACAGGCGCAGAAGATGCAGGAGGATATGGAAAATCTCCAGGCCGACCTTGATGCGCGCGAATATACCGTGCAGGCAGGCGGCGGAATGGTCTCCGTCACCATACTCGGCACAAAAGAAATAACTTCCATCGAGATCAAGCCCGATATCGTCGATCCCGACGACGTCGAGACGCTTCAGGACATCGTTATGGCTGCGGTCAACGAAGCCATCAAGACGGTCGAAACCACCAATTCCGAGGAAATGGGCAAGATCACCGGCAAAGCAAGTCTTCCGGGACTGTTCTGATAAGAACTTATGACTCCGTCGCTCGAAAAGCTGGTAAACAAACTCAATTCCCTGCCTGGGATCGGCAGAAAATCGGCGTCGCGCATAGCGTATCACATCGTTTCGATGGATGACGCGGCGGTCGCCGACCTTATAAGATCTATATCGGACGCAAAAAGCAGTCTTCACCTCTGCCCTGTATGTCAGAGCTATTGTGAAGGTGAGGTATGCCCCGTATGCGCGTCGCAGAGCCGCGACAAAAGCGTGATATGCGTGGTCGAGGATCCGAAATCGCTTTCCGCGATAGAAGATCTGCACGAATTCAACGGGCTTTATCACGTTCTTCACGGCGTGATATCGCCGATGGACGGGATAACTCCCGAAATGCTCAAGATCAAGGAACTGCTTTCGCGTATCGACGGCAGCGTCAAAGAGATAATAGTCGCCACCAATCCGAGTGTCGAGGGCGAAGCGACGGGACTTTACATCGCCCGCCTTATGAAGCCGTTCGGCGTAAAGGTGACGCGGCTTGCCTACGGGCTCCCCGTCGGCGCAACTCTCGAATACGCCGACAGCATAACGCTTTCCAAGGCATTCGAGGGCAGACGCGAAGTATAGAAGCATAAGAAAACGCATCACCTCAAGGACTGTTCCGTGAGGTGATTTTTCGCATATAAACAATTTGGAGGAAATAAAAAATGACCGAAGCCGAAAGGATCAACAATCTGCGTGTACCCGAAGGTATCGTTGACTGCGTACTCGACACCGACGCTTTCAACGAAATAGACGATCAGTTTGCGATCGCACTGATGATGAAAAGCGGCAAGCTCAACGTAAAGGCGCTTTATGCCGCGCCGTTCTTCAACGACAATTCATCGTCGCCCGAAGACGGAATGGAGAAAAGCTACGACGAAATACTCAAACTCCTTGACCTTATGAACAAAGAGGATATGAAGAAAAACGTATTCCGCGGTTCAAGGCAATATCTGACAGACGAAAAAACGCCCGTCGAAAGTCCGGCAGCGCGGCATCTTTGCGAACTCGCATCAGGTTATTCGGTCGAAAAGCCGCTTTACGTCGTCACGATCGGCGCAATAACCGATATTGCCTCCGCCATTCTGATGAATCCGGAGATCGCGGAAAAGATAGTCGTCGTATGGCTCGGCGGCAACGACGTGCATTGGGGCTCGAATTACGAGTTCAACCTCATACAGGATATAGCGGCGGTGCGTGCGGTTTTCGATTCCGGCTGCCCGTTCGTTCAGCTTCCGTGCAACGGAGTCGTATCGGCGTTTTACACCACGCAGCCCGAGCTTGAATATTGGATCAAGGGAAAGAACGCGCTGTGCGATTATCTTTACGAAAACACCGTCAAAGTAGCCGAGCAATACGCAAAAGGCAAGGTCTGGAGCCGCATTATATGGGACGTATGCGCGGCGGCGTGGCTGCTCAACGACGGCGGACGGTTTATGGATGCCGTGACGGATCATATCCCGTATCTGACTTACGAAAACAGATACGCCTTTGATATGCGAAGGCATACTTACCTCCGCGTGACGTTCATCAAACGCGACGCGCTCTTCGGAGAGCTTTTCAGAGTTCTTGCGGAATAATACAAACACGGAAGGATGCGGCTACGCATCCTCTGTCTTTTAATTCAGAAAAACCACGCTCAAATTCAGCAAAGCGGCAAACAGCAGCCAGACTATGTACGGGAGTTGCAAAAATGCCGCGGTCTGTCTCACGCGGAAAAACTTCTGCGTCATACGGAACACGAGCCAGAGCAGCAGGCAGAGCCACAAAAAGGCGAATAAATACCATCTTTGTGAAAAGAAAATGACCGGCCACAGAAAATTCACGGCAAGCTGAAGGACGTACCACGTTATCGCTTCGTCGCGCTTTGACGACGGAGACACATATACAAGTCCCGCGCCGACGCCCATAAGGATATACAAGACCGTCCATACTATCGGAAACACATACCCGGGCGGTGCAAATGACGGCAGTATGAGTTCGCCGTAAACCGGCGCGAATCCTCCCGACACAAGCGCCGAAATGCCGCCGACCGCAAGCGAGATCAGCGAAAACACAATACACGAACGCAAAGCTCTGTTCACAAAAATACACCTCAAAGATAATTCTATGAAGTGTGTTGGTTTTTTATGAGAGATTTTTCAAAAAGTCAGCTGAGACTTTTTCTGCCCTTATGCGACTAATAGGTGAAAGGGACAAGAAGATCCCCTTTCGGAAAGGAGAAAACCGATGGATAACGGTGAAAGTAGCTACCGCCGTTTTCTTGACGGCGATGACGCGGGGATAACGGAAATCGTTGTTTCTTACAAAGACGGACTTATTCTTTATCTTAACGGTTACGTCGGCAATATTTACATCGCCGAGGAGCTTGCGGAAGATACCTTCTTTCGGCTGATAACCAAAAAGCCGAAGTTCTCGGGCAAAAGCACGTTCAAATCATTTCTGTACGCGATCGGACGGAACGCGGCGGTCGATTATGTAAGGCACAATTCAAAAACGCTCGATACTCCGATCGAAGATATGGAGGAATATCTGAGCGAGGAACAAACTCTTGAGCAGTCTTACATAAAGGAAGAACGGAAACGGACCGTACATAAGGCACTTTCCGAGCTTCCCGCCGATTACGGAAACATCCTTTGGCTCGTGTACTTTGAGGGCTTTTCAAGCAAGGAAGCCGCAGTCATTCTGAAAAAGAATGAGCGTCAGATCAAGAATCTCCTTTACCGGGCTAAACAATCCCTGAAATCAAAACTTGAAAAGGAGGGCTTTATTTATGAAGAGTTGTGATGAAATGGTAAACAGCCTTCTCGAGCGCAGAGATAAGTACAACGCCGAGAAGAAAAGAAAAAGAACAACAACGGTAAAATGCGTGTCTTGTGTATGTCTCGTCGCTCTGTTGGGAGTCGGTATCTGGAGAGTCGGTATGATCGGCACGCCGTCGGAGTTTCCGCCCATAACGAGCGAAGAATCACAAGGCAATGACAATTCCACTATCGTAGACACGGAGAAATCAAAGCCGGAAGACGAACCGGCATCCGAGACGTCGGACGAATCAAACGGTGAAGAATCGAGCGCCGACGACGAAGAACCGAGTATCGGCGAAGAGATCAGCGGCGATGAATCGAGTATCGGCGAAGAATCAAGCACCGGAGAAGAATCAAGCACCAGTGAAGAAACAAGCACCGGTGAAGAAACAAGCACCGGTGAAGAAACAAGCACCGGTGAAGAAACGAGTACCGGTGAAGAAGCAAGCACCGGTAAAGAAACAAGCACTGGTGAAGAATCAAGCACCGGCGAAGAAACAAGCACTGGTGAAGAAACGAGTACCGGCGAAGAGACCAGCGGCGGTGTAGAAGCAAGCACCGGCGAAGAGACCAGCGGCAGCGAAGAGACCAGCGGCGGTGGAAGCAGTGGAGGAGATGATCCTTCAGGATATCCTTGGGATTATCACAACTACAAATTCCGTGCGTTCATCGAACAGTTCTCTTACGAGCTCGATAAAACGATTCCCGTAAAATTTATGATAGAATGCGGAAACTGTAAGATAGAATCGCTAAGTTCTAAGAAGTACGGCTTTGAAGAATTGCAATCTCCCGAATATTCAAATTGGTATGTTGTCGCGGAAATCAAAGTCACCGAGAATTGGGAGGAAGACAAACTATTATATACGGTGTGTGCTTCTTTATCGGACGGAAATACTCTTGAAGCAAGCATATACGGTGTAATAAGGGATTCAAAGCTTTATATCAATATGAACTCATACTCCGGTGCAATAGACATATATAACTACGAAATGTTATATAATAAGCCATACACTCCGGATGATACGTCAACCGGTGAACAGGATAATGAAACTAGCATCGACAAAGAAACCATCAGCGGCGAAGAGAATTAATTAAAATACGGTTCCGACAATAAAAGCGTTGAACATCAAACAGATGTCAATCTACATTGCCGGAACCGATGTCTGCATTTTTTGATGAATAGAAAAGCAAGGATTAAAACATATTGTATTATTTATACATAGGAAAGGGCTAAAATGATGAACACAATTCAAAGCAAAGTATTGGCAGTATTTATGTTTTTTGATGTTATTAAATATTTTGATCGGAACAAGTCAAAACGTGGCTTATGCAGATGATATTGATCAAAAATGTTTACAATCTTGTGAAAATGTAGCCGAACAGACTGGTAATGATATAATATGTTCGATGCAAACTTCAACAGAGAAATCACAAGAAGATGCTGAAAAAGATTTGGCATTTAATTATGCTGCTTGCGAATTCCGCCCCATCATTGAACAATTCTCTTACAAGTTCAATCAAACAATTCCCGTAAGATTTCTGATAGAATGCGGATGCGAAATAAAATCGTTAAGATCCGAAATGTGCGGGTTTGAAGAATTACAAAGCCCCGAATATTCCAAGGGATATGTTTTGGCAAAAATCAATGTTACTGAGAATTGCGACACATTAAAATATACAGTATATGCGACTCTATCAAACGGAGCAGTTCTTGAAGCGAGCATTTACGGAATAATCAGAGATTCGATGATATATATTAACGGAAACTCATACTTTGGCGCAAAAGATATATATTTCGCAGAATTGGTAAGCAAAAACGAAGCTCCTACAGAAATGATGTCGCATACCTTTTTAGGTGAAGAAGTTACATGCATAAGAGAAGAATCATATACTTTGAATGACAGGAATATGAATTCTACAGCAAATTCAAATTACGATACGTATATAACGGGCACATTACGCTGGAAGGACGATTCAAATAATTGGCATCCTCTGCAATTTTCAAAAGTGACTGTTTGCCATTGTATCGGTGCATCACCTTCCACGTCAGATCCTGAACTGGGAACAGTTTATACTGATAGCAATGGCGTTTTCAATATGGGCTTCACAAACATATCCGGAGGGTACAATTTATATATCATAGCTTATCCCGCAGGCGAGACATCTGTTGTAAAAACAGGTGCTGGCATTGAATATGCTTGGCCAAGTTCAGTCACGTCAGGTGTCAGCACGAGCTCAACAACAGTAAAAAATATTGATATAGATATGTCGGAGAATATCGGTCGCGCATTCCAAATATCACAAGCCGTAATAATTGCAGCAAAATATGCAAAAACACAATCCAGAGTCGATATCACAAATGTAGCTGTTAAATATCCGCATAATCAATCAAATACTGGGTGCTTTTATAGCAGAAATACGATTTATATTATTGGCGATCGATCCCAAGATATACAGTATGGAGGTGTTACTTTGCATTCATATGCCGCTTGGGATGTGATAATGCATGAATATAATCACCATGTTCAAAGAGAGTTAGAAATTTCGGCTAATCCCGGAGGATGGCATGTCTTTCAAACGGATATGTATCGACATTATATGTCTCATTATAATGGTCAAATATATATAAGCTGTCTGAACGATCAAGGGAACATCACTTGTGCTCATCCAAGTCAAACTAAAGCCAAAGAAAAAGCGATTGGTCTTACATATGCTGAATCTTGGGCATCAGTAGTTGGAGGTATGGGACAATTATACGCAATTTCTCATTGGGGTTAGACACAAATATTTTGACAGTTGGCGATACTGCTTATAACTCCTATAATGGAGCAACGATTGATTACAACACTACAAATACACAATTAGGTGACACTGTTGAAGCATCTGTTGCGGGTATCTTGTGGGACATTTTTGACAACGATGATACAGAAATCCATGATACCGCGTCTTTAAGTCATATGATTTTTTGGTATATATCACAACGCAACAATCCGAAAACACTTTCGGACTTCATTTGTTCTTTGAATGATGTTTCAAATATGCCGTTTTTACAAAAAGTCGGAGAAATATTGACGTACTATAAAGTGGCATCATCGGCTCCTGTATTATCAAATGCATCCAGCATATCTCAAACGGCACCACCAACATTTACATGGATTCCTCAAGGTAGTTCAAGCCTGAACAATAATCGCTTTAATTTAGTAATTTATGACGAATCTGAAACGGAAGTATTAAGAACAGCAAATTTAACAACAAATTCATATACTTTGACTCAAGATCAATGGAATTCTATATTAAATAATGGCAGACAAACATATTATGTTACGATAGCATCGTCGCAGACAACCGACATTGAAACAGGTCCATATTATTCGGGGTTTACTAGCATTGATTTTTGGGCATCTATGAAATACAAAATAACGAATGTCGGCGCCGGAAAATGTTTGAACATCAATGGTGACAATGTAACTTCACTTTCGAATGGGATAAACGTTACGTTATGGAGTGACAGCGGAACAAATGAGCAGAAATGGATTATTGAGACAAATACGGATTATTCATACATAAAATCTGTAATTGATACATCATATGGCTTGAATGTTTATAGATCCGGAAGCCCGTATAATTGTAATATCTATGCCATCAACGGAAATGAAACCGATGCGCAAATTGATTTGATCCCTACGTCAAATGGATATAAAATCAAACTCCATAACTACAATCTTTATCTTACTGTAAATTCATCGTCGAACGGTACTAATGTATACTGGGCTGCATTTACCGGAAGTGATTATCAATACTGGGATTTGACGTTGACGTAATTATAAAATATTATTATGTCAATTTATTGAAACTCTGCTTTGTATTGATTAACATTGAAAGCAATCATTTCAAGCTGATAAATATTAAAGAAGAGACTATGCCATCCTTTCGGATTTCATAGTCTCTCTTTTTACCTTAATTTGAAATTTGGTATTTGTAATTTGAAATTATCTGATCTTCTCCGGTTCGGGATACTCGACGCCCTTGGTATCGACGACCATTTTGGTGATGACGAGGTTGGTGTTGAGCTTGCCGGACTGTTTGTTGTAATACTTTATCTTTTCGATCTCGCGGCAGACGTCCATACCCTCGATTATCTTGCCGAAAGCGGCGTAAGCACCGTCGAGCCAATCGGCTTCACCGAGCATAAGGAAGAACTGGCATCCCGCAGAGTCGTAAGGTGTGGCGCGCGCCATTGAAATGACGCCGTCGGTATGTTTGAGCGGATTTATGAATCCGTTTGCGGAAAATTCGCCTTTGATCGAATAGCCGGGGTCTCCGCCGCCCGTTCCCGTGGGATCGCCGCCCTGGATGACGAATCCGGGAAGCATACGGTGGATCGTGTTGTTGTCATAAAATCCCTTTTTGACAAGATAAATAAAATTGTTTACGGTGTTCGGAGCGATATTCGGATAAAGCTCCACTACCACGGTGCCGTAGTCCTTAATCGACATTGCGACTACGGGATTTGTTGTTTCGTACTGAGGCATAGCCAATTCATTCCCTTCTGTGTTATCAATGAACGATTCTTTCGTTGTGCTTACTTCTTCCGCCGAGCTTTCCGTTTTTCCGTCATCGTCCGAGCAGGCGATGCAGGAAATGCAAAAGGACAGACAAAGCAAAATCAGCAGTATTTTTTTCATCATTTTCATCATTCCTCCGTAAGTTGTATAAATGATACCACTATTTCGTCCCCGTGTCAACCGTTATGCCGGAATCGGCACTAAAAATTAATGAATTTTGCAAATACTATTTACAAATGCGTATTTTTATGATATACTGCGTGCAGTTAAATTATATTTAGGAGGTATTTTTATGTTCTGTCCGAAATGCGGCAATCAGATTCCCGACAACGCTCAATTCTGCAACAAATGCGGTAATCCCGTCGGCGGCGCGGCACCTTACAAGGCTCCCCGTGCCAAAAAGCCCTTCGCTCTTCCTACCGATTGCGAAAAATTCAAGCTCATCTATAACCTCGTAGCAGCTCTCTTCGTCTTCCTTCCCTGGATCAGGATCGAAGACGGCGCCGGCATAGGCTTCAGCCTTGTCAGCGGTCTTATGTTCGACATAAACGCACTTTTCGGTCTCGGCAAGATATTCCTTATCCTCGGTCTCGTTGCTTTCGGCATTTACGTTGCCGCCAGCTACATTGATCTTACAAAGTTCGGTCTTGAATCCGCACTTCTCAAGGTGATCTCTCTTCTCGCTTTCTACGGCACTTATGTGCTTGCCATCCTCTTCTCCTTCATCGGCGCTCTCGTTAAAGACGGCTTTATGGACACTACCACGCTCAACACTCCCTGGTACTTTATGCTCATCGTCGTCATCGTCGGCGTTCTCGTCAACTTTGCGCCCAAGAAAAAGAAATAATTGATTTTTCTCAAAATGCCGCATCCGCGGCATTTTTATTTTGCAAAAACAAGTTGAAAAATACGTCATTTTGTGTTAAAATAAATTCGGGTGAATATAAATGGGTTTTTTACCGATAAATAAAAATGATATGTTGTCACGCGGATGGGATGAATGTGATTTTGTCGTCGTCACCGGCGACGCTTACGTTGACCATCCATCGTTCGGTACTGCGGTGATATCCCGCGTTCTCGAAGCCGAAGGATATAAAATAGGCATCATCGCGCAGCCGGATTGGAAAAGCACGGATGATTTTATGCGTCTCGGCAAGCCGAGGCTCGGCTTTCTCGTAAACAGCGGGAACGTCGATTCGATGGTGGCGCATTACACCGCCGCAAAGAAGCCGAGATCGACCGACTATTACTCCCCCGGAAGCAAAGCCGGACTGCGTCCCGACAGAGCCGTGATAGTCTACTGCAACCGCATCCGCGAAGCCTTCGGCGATATCGCAATAGTGATCGGCGGCGTCGAAGCGTCAACGCGGCGTTTCGCGCACTACGACTATTGGACGGACAAGGTGCGGCGCTCGATCCTCGTCGATTCGGGAGCCGATATCCTGTCTTACGGTATGGGCGAAGCGTCGCTGAAAAGGATAGCGTTTCTGCTTGACAAAGGCGTTCCCGTCAGAAAGATTCACGACGTCAGGGGCACCTGCTATATGACCGACGACAAAGCCGACGTGCATTTTGAGACCGCCGATATCGGCGATTATGACACGCTGAAAGAAAACAAAACCGAATACGCAAAGGCTTTCGGCATCCAGTACGAAAACCAGGATCCCGTTTACGGCAAGGCGCTCGTCGAGACCTACGGCAGCCGTTATATGGTGCAGAATCCGCCTATGCCTCCGCTGACGCGCAATCAGCTCGACGCGGTGTATTCGCTCCCCTACGAGCGTAACTGGCATCCGGTCTATGCGCCGATGGGCGGCGTCCCCGCGATAGACGAGGTCAAGTTTTCGATAACTCACTGCCGCGGCTGTTTCGGCGGCTGCAATTTCTGCTCGATCACGTTCCATCAGGGACGCACGGTCACGTCAAGGAGCATAAAATCCGTCGTCGAGGAAGCAAAATTGATCGCTTCCCTTCCCGATTTCAAAGGATATATCCACGATGTGGGCGGCCCGACGGCGAATTTCCGTCATCCTTCCTGCGAGAAGCAGAAAACGCAGGGAATGTGCAAAAACCGCCGCTGTCTGTTCCCCAAGCCCTGCCCCAACCTCAACGCCGACCACAGCGAATACATCGAACTGCTCGAACAGGTCGAAAAGATCCCCGGTGTGAAAAAGGTTTTCATCCGTTCGGGCATCAGATACGACTATATGGCTTGCGACAAAAACGACAAATTTTTCCGTCATCTCGTGGAAAACAACGTCAGCGGTCAGCTCAAGGTCGCGCCCGAGCATATCTGCGACAACGTGCTTTCGTATATGGGCAAGCCCGGCAGAGCCGAATACGACAAGTTTATGGCAAAATATTACGAATACAGCAAGCAATGCGGAAAAGAACAGTACCTTGTGCCGTACCTTATGTCGTCGCACCCAGGCTCGACGCTCGACGACGCGATAGAACTTGCGCTTTACCTTAAAAAGCACAAGATAAATCCCGAGCAGGTGCAGGATTTTTACCCGACACCCGGCACCGCATCGACCTGTATGTATTACACGGGGCTTGATCCGTTCACGATGAAAAGCGTTTACGTCGCAAAAGACTATGCGTCCAAGCAGGCGCAGCGTGCGCTGCTGCAATTCTACCGCCGCGAAAATCAGCCGCTTATCCGCAAGGTGCTGCTTTCCCACGGCAGAGGCGATCTTATAGGATACGGCGAAAACTGCCTTGTACCGCCTGCCGAAAGGAGCGGCAAAAGCGAAAACGCCGAAAAAACGGAAAGATCCGCCAAAGACCGCGGCAAAACGAAAGCCAAAGCGTCCGTGGTCATCACGAAAAGCAATAAAAGATTTGGAAACAAACGCAAATAATACATTGTCCGTTTTTGCCGAATAATTTTGACCGACTGTCACAAATTATTACTGCGGCGCGGTGTGCGTGTCACGCTGCGCCGTTTTTATTTGATTGTCAAGAAATGAGGCAGACGGAATATGAAATTCAGAACAAAACTGATCTCCTTCATTATGCTCCTTGCGATCCTGACGGCGGTGTGCGTTTGCTTCCCCTACGGAGCGCTCGGAGCAACGGAAGCGTCGGATATACGTCCGAAGCTCATACCCGGCGGCAGACCTTTCGGGATAAAATTCTATATGAAAGGCGTCGCCGTCATCGGAGTGACCGACATCGAAACGTACGACGGTCTTGCGTCTCCGGCAAAGGATGCCGGGATAAAAAAGGGCGATTTCATCACTATGGTGAACGGCAAAGAGCTTTCAGACAGTGACGAGCTTTCAAGGCTGATAAACGACAGCAAGGGCGAAAAGACGGTATTCACGCTGAAACGCGGCGAAGCCGTGACGGAGGTCGACGTTTATCCGCGTCGTTCTTCAAGCGACGGGCTGTATAAAGCCGGACTTTGGGTGCGCGATTCGACCGCGGGCATCGGCACGATAACCTATGTCAACGCCGAAACAAACGAATTCGGCGGTCTCGGTCACGGTGTGTGCGACGCCGAGACCGGCAAAACTCTGCCGATGCAGAAAGGCGTCGTAACGAACGTGACGGTGACGGACATCGTAAAGGGACTTTCAAACGAGCCGGGCGAAATAAGGGGCGAGTTTTCGCCCTTCAAAGCGGGAGTTATTGAAAAAAACACCGAATGCGGTGTTTTCGGAAGTCTTAACGATATTTCCGCCTTTACGTCCGAGCCGATGGAGATATGCTATTCCTCGGAGCTGAAAACGGGTAAAGCGTATATCCTCACGACCATAAGCGGCACCGTCCCCGCGATGTTTGAAATAAACATCACGAAGATCAACAAAGGCAGCGGAAAGACCAAGAATTTCACGATAGAAGTCACCGACAGCACGCTGCTTCGGAAAACGGGCGGTATCGTTCAGGGAATGTCGGGCTCTCCCGTCATCCAGAACGGCAGGCTCTGCGGCGCGGTGACGCACGTTATGATAAACGATCCGACACTCGGCTACGGTATATTCATAGAAAATATGCTTGACGCGGAAAAATAGCAAAAATCGGCTGGATTTCAGCCGATTTTTAATGTCAAATTGCAAATCAAGGATAGAATTTTGCGATAAACCGCAAAATTCTTACAATAACTCCTCACTCCTCCATCCTGACTCCTAACTGAAAAGGTGCCGTTTCCGGCACCTTTTCGCTTTATTTCTTGTCTCTCATTTTTTCTTTCATTCTGGTGGCGTTATCGAGGATGCGCTTACGGATACGGATATTCTTGGGCGTTACTTCGATAAGTTCGTCGTCAGCGATGAATTCAAGTGCTTCTTCGAGCGAGAATTTGATAACGGGAGTAAGGCGGAGCGCTTCGTCCGCGCCTGCGGAACGAATAGCGGTAAGATGCTTCTTCTTGCAGACGTTGACGACGATATCGTCGCCCTTGGTGGAGATACCGACGACTTCGCCGCCGTAGACCTTTTCTGCGGGTACGACGAACATCGGGCCTCTGTCCTGAGAGTTGAATATGCCGTAGCTCGTGCATTCGCCCTCTTCATAAGCGATGAGCGAGCCGGTGAAACGCTTGGTTATTTCGCCTTTGACGGGCTGATATTCCTCGAACACCGAGGAGAAAATGCCTTCACCCTTGGTATCGGAGAGGAATTCGGTCTTGTAGCCGAAAAGTCCGCGGGTAGGTATCATAAATTCAAGGTGCATTCTTTCGCCCTTGGGCTCCATTGTGGTGAGTTCGCCCTTGCGGTAGCCCATTTTTTCCATAACGGTGGAAACGGCATCCTTCGGAACGTCGATGACTACGCGGTCGATAGGCTCCATTTTTACGCCGTTTTCTTCGTGAAAGATGATACGCGGAGTCGATACCATAAATTCGTAGCCTTCGCGGCGCATATTTTCCATAAGTATGGAAAGGTGCATCTCACCGCGTCCGCAGACGTTGTAGCTGTCGGCGGAATCGGTTTCGTATACTTTGAGCGACATATCCTTCATAGCTTCCTTGAACAGATAGTCGCGGATGTGGCGCGTGGTGACGTACTTGCCTTCTCTGCCGGCAAACGGAGACGTATTGACCGAGAAGGTCATCTGCATAGTCGGTTCGCCTATCTTGACGAAGGGCAGCGGCTCGACAACGTCCTTATCGGTGATGGTGTTGCCGATGTTGATATCTTCAAGACCGGAAAGGCAGACGATATCGCCGACCTTTGCTTCTTCGACGAGCGTTCTGTTAAGACCGTCGATCTGATAAAGCGAGGTTATGCGGGATTTTCTGTTGATCGAAGGATCGTGATAGTCTGAAACGGCGATCTCCTGTTTGAGCTTGAATGTGCCGCGTTCCACTCTGCCGATAGCGATCTTGCCCACATAGTCGTTGTAGTCAACGGACGAAACGAGCATCTGTGCAGGTGCTTCGTCGTCGCCTTCGGGAGGTGCGATGTGTTCGAGTATCGTATCGAACAGAGGTGCAAGGTCGGTACCCTGCTCGTCGGGCGTGAGCGACGCCGTGCCGTTTCTGCCGGAGCAGAAAATAACGGGAGAATCGAGCTGATCGTTTGATGCGTCGAGTTCCATAAGAAGCTCAAGCACTTCGTCGGGGACTTCGTAAACACGGGCATCGGGACGGTCGATCTTATTGATGACGACGATAATACGATGGTTGAGTTCGATGGCTTTTTTAAGCACGAAGCGAGTCTGCGGCATAGGGCCTTCAGCCGCGTCAACGAGCAGAAGAACGCCGTTTACCATTTTGAGTATACGTTCGACTTCACCGCCGAAATCAGCGTGTCCCGGGGTGTCTACTATATTGACTTTGACGCCCTTATAGGTGGTGGAAGTGTTCTTTGCGAGTATGGTGATCCCGCGTTCGCGTTCAAGATCGTTGGAGTCCATAACTCTTTCTTCGTCCTGCTCGTTCTCTCTGAACAAGCCGCCGAATTTGAGCATTTCGTCAACAAGTGTGGTTTTGCCGTGGTCAACGTGTGCGATTATTGCGATATTTCTTAAATCATTTCTAATCATAAATTCATTACTCCTCACGAATTTTTGATTGTATCACAAATTCTTACTCTTTTCAACAGTTTTCATACGTTTTTTTGCGATTTTTATATTTTTTTAACTTTTTTACATTTCAAATACACTTTTTTATGCACAATGACGTCTTTTGAATCATAAAATCGTCATAGGGAGTGATAACTAATGGCAGAAAACAAATACTACGGCAAATTCACGCTCGAACTGCGGGCAAACGACGGCAGGATCCCGGTCATCGGCGCTCTCGTGCAGATAGCGCACGGCGGTGTGATAGTGTCGTCGCTCTACACGAACGCGGAGGGTGACGCGACGGCGTCGCTGCCCTGCCCGGAGCATACCTCGTCGCAGTCGCCGGACTGCAAAGAAGACGCATATTATACTTACGACGTCCGCGTGACGGACAACGGATATATCCCCGTGCTTTTCAGAGGCGTGCAGATATTTCCCGGCATAACGACGACGCAGAAGTACGATATGACGCGCTCCGCCGACGACAGAAGAAGACGTATCGACATCATAGAAACGCCGCCGCACTGTCTTACCGAAAAAAACGCGGTCACCGCCGCGTCGGCTGACGTCCCGATGCAGACCGCGTACGCAGTCCCGCGGAATGTGCAGATACCCGAAATGATAACCGTACATCTCGGCACGCCGAACCAGAACGCACGCAACGTGACCGTTCCTTACGTCGATTATCTCAAAAGCGTCGCGTCGAGCGAAATATACCCGACGTGGCCCGTCGCGGCTCTCAGGGCGAACATTTACGCGCAGTCGTCGCTTGCGCTGAACCGTATCTATACCGAATGGTACCGTTCGCAGGGGTACGATTTTGACATAACCTCGTCGCCCGCCTACGACCAATACTACATCGACCAGCGTTCGACGTTCGATTCGGTATCGAAGATCGTTGACGAGCAGTTCACGAACTACGTTGCGCGTGCAAACAATATCGAGCCGGTCTTCACACGGTACTGCGACGGCTATATGTCGCAGTGCATCGGTATGTCGCAATGGGGCACCGTTGACCTTGCGAACCGATATTACACGCCGCTTGACATACTGCGCTATTACTACGGAGAAAACGTATATATAGGCAGTGCCGACGTGGTGGAGCTTATCCCCGATTCATACCCCGGGGAGCTTTCGTCCGGCAGCAGCGGGAACGACGTGGCTCTCGTTCAGGACAGACTGAACAGAATAGCGATAAATTACCCGGCGCTGCCGTTCGTGGAATTTGCCGACGGCACATATACGCCGTCAACGGAGCTTTCCGTGCGTGAATTCCAGCGCATTTTCGGTCTTCCCGTGACGGGTGTCGTTGACAAAAAGACGTGGTACCGTATACTTTACATCTACACAGCCGTCAAAAAGCTCGCGGAGCTTGACAGCGAAGGAGAACGCATATTCAACGAGGGTTTCCCCGGCATAGACCTTACGATAGGCACGCGCGACCTTGCCGTGATACGGATGGAGTTTTATCTGCAGAGGATAAGCGATTCTCTCGGCAACAACGTGATCCCGCGTCCGAGGATAGACGGCGTATACGATATCGACACGCGCGACGCGGTGAGCGCATTTCAGCGGTATTACGGTCTTACGCCCACGGGCGTCATAAACGAAGCGACCTGGAACGCGATAGTCCGCGTATACTACGATCTGCCCGGTCAGACTCTGCCCGGAATACGTCCGTACCCGGGAAAGCCGGTACGCTACGGCGACAGAGGCAACAACGTGTCGTATATACAGACGGCGCTCAATTTCATCTCGCGCGAAGCCACAGAAATACCGCCCGTGGAAACGGACGGCATATTCGGCAGAAACACGCAGAACGCGGTAAAGATATTTCAAAAATTCTACGGTCTTGACCAGGACGGGATAGTCGGCCCGCTCACCTGGAACAAGCTGAACGAGAAGTATTCGCAGATAAAAGCGACTGCCGACGGAGACGTGGGTTAGCCTTTATCGGCTTTTGATTTTTCGATTTCCTCAAGCATTATCCGAACGAACGGCTCGTTCGGCTCAAATTCGACCGACGCGGTCTTTCCGTTGAATTCGCAGACATAGACGTAAGACGATTTGCAGCGTATGTTCTGGTTGAAATTGTATCTCACGTTTATGAACGGGATGGCTTTTTCAGCCTGTTTTGCGACAAATTCGCTCTTCGGGATGAGCGTGAGCGCGGTCGAAAGGTCAAGCGAGCAGACAAGGCTGACCTTCTGCCCCACCTTTTTATAGACGTTGAAATCACCGTTTCCGACCTCGTATTCCATTTCGGACATCGAATAACGGTACACCACGGCAATGGCGGCAGTTCCGAGCCCTATAAGCAGAAGCTCAAAGAACCATTTATACGCTTTTACGTTGTTTGCGACGATCACGACGGCAAGCAACAGCGCGATACAGACAAAAAATATCAGTTTGACCTGGGTGGGGTTTCTTTCGGGTTTGCACCTTGTCATTTGATTTACCTCCGAAAAACTATTAAAGCAATTGTAAAAGTCAGCATTATAATAATAAAATCTGTTTTTTCGGCAGCTTTGCCGCCGAAAAAACACCTTTAAGACGAGCAAAGCGAGTCCGCGCGCCGAGGGGAGCTGATAAAAATCAGAGATTTTTGTCAGCGGCGATAAGCGCGCGAATCCCCGCCGCGCGGATCTCAATTGTAAAACGCAGTTTTACAATTGCCTAAAAAACTAATTGAAAGGAGTTATTTATATATGCCTTTTGAGAACGACGACTTGAAAAAAGTGATGTCGTTAAGTGACGAAGAAATGCGTTCTCTCGTTATGCAGATAACAAAAGCCGCAGGCGGGAGCGAGATGAAAGCAAGGATGCTTGCTTCGGATATCCCGCGCCTTAAAAAGAAGATATCGTCTATGTCGCCCGACGAAGCGGAAGCGCTGCTTGATAAAGCGGGGAACGGCAAAAGCGATGAAATATACCGCATAATAAGGAGAAACGGCAGATAATGGATAACGGATTCGGTGAAAAGCTGAACGCCGTTCTGTCAGATCCCGAAGCGATGGAAAAGATAACGCGCATCGCGTCGGGGCTGTCGTCAAACGGAGAAAACGCAGACAGGACGGCGGGAATGCCGCAGCTTCGGACGGAAAGTGTTCCGCAGTCAAAGCAGTTATCCGGCAAAGCGGCGTTTATTTCGTCGCTCCGTCCGATGCTCCGCGAAGACAAACGGAAAAAGCTCGATTCCCTGCAGACCGCGCTGATGGTCGCGGAAATGTTCGGGAAAAATCAAAAACGCGAAACGGGGTTGAGATGAATGTATACCAAAGGAATTGACGGAAGCGAAAGCGAACCGAGGAACGATACCTTTCCCGGCGGTCCGTCGATACGCTCGGAAGGGCAGCTTTATAATTTTCAGAACGAATATCCGCGTCCCGACTACGTTCCGGAGCCGGAAAGACCGGTGCCGAACAGTCAGGGGATAACCGGGAAGCTGCGGAGCATACTCGGCGGATTTGAAACAGACGACCTGCTGCTTATCGCCATAGGCATACTCATTCTGCTTGACGGCGACGAAGACAACGACGTGCTGCTCATATTCATTCTTGCGTTACTGTTTCTTTGATCTCTGCGAAAGGAAGGACACGAATTCGTTTACGATGTTCTTTTCCTTCTGCGGGAGCGAACGGTAAAGATCATAAGCGTCGTCGCCTCTTTCGCCTTCGCGCACTACCGGCGGACGGTCGTTGATGATCATACCCGCGGCAAACATATAGTCTTCAAGATCGACCTCGTTGAAGGAATGGTCGGCTATCTTGCGTATCAGCTTGGGGCGCGGAGGATTTTCCTGCTCGCCCTGAGCGAGCTTACGCATCTGAACATAGCTTATATCGCAGTCGAAAGCGAACTGACGCCAGGAACGAGGTCCCTTTGCCCTTTCAAGAAGAAGGGCAAATATTTTTTTTGAAAATCTGTTATCCATAAATTCTCCGAAATCTGTTTTTCAGTCGGGTTTTCTGCCGGGCTTCAGAATAAACTCGCCCGTTACGTTGCCGAAATAGGAATTATCCTTTGTGGCGGCGTACCATACCCATTTGCCGTTGCTCTCCACGATATACGCGTCTATCATCGAAGTATCCACTGACGGATAATTGACGGCGTTGCGTCTGAGGCGCGACATACGGGCGTCTATGTATTCCTTCATCGCTTTCACGTCGTCTTCACTTTCCATAAGGAAAAATCCGAATTCCTCGTTGTAAAGCTCGTCGGAAAAATACACGGCGTATTCCTTGATGGTCGAAAGCTCCGGGTAATCCATAAGCTCACCGAATTTGCCGTTCAGAATATCGTCGTCGAGCTCCATAGCGCCGTCTATCGTGCCGTCGGACGCGTATATTTCGGCATCGTAGGTAAGTTCAAAATGCTCAACTGTTTTTTTCAGCATATCCGAAGCATAAGGCGTTTTTCCGGTGTCGTCTGTCCAAAAGAAATCGCAGGAAAAGAGGCAGAGCAAAAGCAGGAAAGCAAGAATTGACATAAGTACTTTTTTCATTATTGTTGACTCCCTTCGTTGTTCTGATTGTCAAAATGCATAAGCGCGGCACCGATAACGGTGGCGTAAGACGAATTTTCGGGTATTATGAAATTCATACTGAACATTTCACCCATACCCTTGTAAAGGCGCGGAGCCTGCTGAAGCGACGAAAGATTGCCCGTGAGTATTATGCTCGTGAGCTTTTTCGCCCTTGCGGAAAATACCGCCATCATACCTATTGTTTCAAAAACAAGGTTAATTATACCGAGCGCAAAGTCGCTGTTCGTCGCCATATCGGAAATTTTGCCGAAGTTAGACGCGGTCGCCCTGCTTGAAAGCGTGGGTATGATGTTTTTTGACGTGATGTCGTCTATTTTGAGGTCTACGTTGACAAGCTCGCCCTCTTCGGCAAGCTCGGCGATCTGCGTGACGTCCACCATACGGAGCATAGGCTTGGAAAGCCCGAGCAGAGTGCCGCCGCCGACGCCGGTACCGCCGAGGTAATCGGCTTTTTTGCCGCAGGCGTGGACAAGCGCCGTGCCCGTCCCCATACTGACCACTATCGCTTCGTCTATACCGGAAAGGTACAGTCCGCCTCTGCCTATGCAGGCAAATTCGTCAACGTGGGTGGTGGGGATGCCGTAAATATCCTTATCTATATATGTGGAGCCGACGCCGGTTATCATCACGCGCTCTATCGATGAAATGCTGATGCCTCTTTCGCTCGTGAATTTACCGAAAGCACCGAATATGGAAGCCACGGGATCGGTAGCCTTCACGCAGAGCGGCTGCAGCAGTTTTTTTCCGTCAAAGCCCACGATCTTGGTGGTGCTTCCGCCGACGTCTATCCCGACAATGATCGCCATTTTTCATTCCTCTTTTCAAAGCAAAATCATCCGTATATGATTTTATTACTTTTGCCGTGTTTTGTCAAGTTTTATTTCTGTTATTGTTGACATTCGTTAGTTTTTGATGTATTATTATACATAATTAAGAAACTGTGTCAGTTTCAAAAAAGGTATAAACCCCATTCACGGACACTCTGCAAGCAAAAAGGAAGTATTTGAAAATGAAAAACTATCTCGGCATTGATATCGGCGGCACCGGTATAAAACTCGGCATCGTAAACGAAAACAACGAACTCATATACAAGGAGTCGTTCCCGACACGCAAAGGAAACGGGAGCGACACCGTGATAGAAGATATACTGTCGCACGTCTCCGTACTTGTGGAAAACTACAAGCCCGAATGTATCGGCGTCGGCTGCCCCGGTGACAAGGACGACGACAACGTGAGCATTTTGTCTGCGGGCAACATTCCTTTCAAAAATCTGCACATCGTTCAGATACTCAAGGACGCTTTCGGACTTGAAGTTTATCTTGAAAACGACGGAAACTGCGCGCTCATCGGCGAATGGCTCGTCGGCAGCGGAAAAGGTCTTGAAGATATGGTAATGGTGACTATCGGCACCGGCATCGGCGGCGGATGTATCGTAGGCGGCAGAGTGCTGCGCGGACTGCACAACGACGCAGGCGAACTCGGTCACTTCGTCATTGATCCGAGCGGCGAAGAATGTCCCTGCGGACAAAAAGGCTGCTTTGAAAAATTCGCTTCCGCCACCGCTCTCATCAGACAGACCGGTATCGCCGTCAAAGAAAATCCGTCGTCGATCCTTGCGTCCATCGTCAACGAAAACGGTCTTGACGGAAAATCCGCGTTCAACGCATACAAAAAAGGCTGCCCCGTTGCGGCAAAAGTGCTTGAAAACTACGGCAAACGCCTTGCCGACGGCATAAACGGTCTTATGTTCATCTTCGCGCCCGAGCTTCTCACCCTTGCCGGCGGAGTGACGCGCGACGGCGACACCCTTTTCGGCTTCGTGAAGCCCCACCTCATCTTCCCCGACAGAGTAGGCATCTCGATGCTTCAAAGCGATGCGGGCGTTATCGGCGCCGCTCTGCTTCATAATTTCGCCGATTATTACCTGTCGCTGCGCAAATGAATGACGTTTCTTTCCGTATCATCGCCGATATAAGGACGGATTTCCCGACAAAGTTCGGCATTCCGCGTCAGTCGGGGCTTGCGGACACGAAAGGGACCATCGTTTTCCGTCCGCCCTTCCGTTCTCCCGACGCTCTGCGCGGTCTTGACGGATACAGCCATATCTGGCTGTTATGGATGTTTTCGGAAAGCGGAAACGACGGTGTCTTCCGTCCGACGGTAAGACCTCCGAGACTCGGAGGAAATACGCGGATGGGCGTTTTTGCAACGCGCTCGACCTACCGCCCGAATCCCATCGCGCTTTCCTGCGTGAAGATCGAAAGCATCGAATACGGCACCCCGGACGGAGACGTGATAAACGTGTCGGGCTGTGACCTTATGGACGGCACGCCGATCTTCGACATAAAGCCGTACCTGCCCTACACCGACTGCCGACCGGACGCAAAAAGCGGATTTGCCGGCGACGTGTTCGACAAAAAACTCGATGTCGTCTTCGACGTTCCATCGGAAAACCTGCCGGATGCCGGAACGCTCGGTATTCTCCGTGAAATACTGTCGGAAGACCCGCGGCCGTCGTATCAGGATGACGCGGAACGCATTTACGGCTTCGGCTACGGAAAATACGAAATAAAGTTCCGCGTAAACGGAAACACACTTACAGTCACCGAAATAAAAGTTTTACTTGGAGGAGAACTATGATAAAACATTTTCCCGAACAGTTCGTATCATTTGAAGACAGCGGCGTGGCAAGAACTCCCGAATACCCGCTTGTCGGCGAAAAAGTCACCGTTGACTGCGCCGTTATCGGGAACGATGCGCTTCCCGTCCTGTCGCTTCGCCGCGGAGCCGTCATACAGACGATAGACGCCGTTTCTCTCGGAAAAGGGCGTTTCCGTTTCGACCTCGGCTCGTTTGAAAAGGTCTGCACCGTTTCGTATACCATAGAATGCGGCGGCGAAAGATCGCGTACCTACGTTCTCCCCATCTGCACCGAAAAAACATATACGTCATTCTCCTCTCTTTTCCTCACTCCCGAAGGCGTGAGCGCGTCGCTCGGCGACGGACTTATGATGACCTTTGCAAAAGGAAACGGCTTTGAAGTCAACTGCGTTTACGGAGAAGCAGGCGGCTCGCCGGTCACCGCGTATTCAAACCGTATCGGAAACAAGGTATTTTCACTTTGCCGTGACGGACTTTGGAAGGTGTCGGAGGACGGAAAAACTCTGCTTGACGTAAAAGGCATAAAAGTCAGGTCTGATAAAGACGGAAAAGTCATTTCTACCGAAATTTCGATGAGCGTTCCCTGCTCCGACGTGTTCGGCACCGGCGAAAGATTCGACAAAGTCAACCAAAAAGGCAGAGGCACGTCAGGACTTGTCGAGGAGCGCTGCTTCTATCAGGAGGAAGTCACCTACATTCCCGTACCGTTCTTTTTCACCGATACGGGCATCGGACTTTACTGCAACGGTACTGTCCCGGCGGCGATGAATTTCGGCAGCGATTTCACGATAAAACGTGAAGCCGACGAAGAAACCATCTTCAACGACGTGATCCTTTGCGGCAGTCCGTCGGAAATACTCGATAAATATTATTCATACAGCGGACGTCCCGCTCTTCCGCCCGAATGGGCTTTCGGCGTCTGGGTAAGCGCAAACGGCTGGAACAGGACCGAAGAAGTCTATGAAGTGCTGGAGGAAATGGAAAAGAACGACTATCCCGCGTCCGTGCTGGTGCTTGAGCCGTGGAGCGACGAAAAGACCTACCGCGTGTGGGATCCCGTCCGCTTCGCCGGTCACGAACAGATGATGAAGGATGTCAGGGCAAAAGGGCTTCACGTCGTTCTGTGGCAGATATCCACGATACACAACAGCCGTCCGGGCAGAGTATGCGACGACGAGATCGAATCGCTCGAACACGGCTATCACATAAAGAACGCCGACGGCACGCCTTACCGCATACCCGACGGCTGGTGCAAGGATTCGATGGTAGTCGATTTCACAAACCCGGAAGCGGTCAAATGGTGGTTCGGCGCAAGAAAGCATCTGCTTGACGAAGGCGTCGAGGGTTTCAAGACCGACGGCGGCGAATATCTGCTCGACAAAACGGTGCGTCTTTACGACGGCACGACCGGTCTTTCGGCACGCAACAAGCACCCCGTACAGTATCAGAAGGCTTACCACGATTTCTTTAAGGAAAACGGCGTGAACGGTCTTATTTTCAGCCGTTCCGGCTACGCAGGCTCACAGTGTTCGCCGCTTCATTGGGCAGGCGACCAGTCAAGCGAATGGAGAGAACTTCGCGGACAGTACACCGCGGGCATCACCGCGGGACTTTCGGGACTCATTTTCTGGGGCTTTGACATTGGCTCGCTCGGCGGCCCTCTGCCGGACAAGGAGCTTTACATCCGTTCCACCTCCCTTGCCTGCTTCTGCCCCGTGATGCAGTGGCATTCGATGGTAATGCCCGACCAGCTCGCGCCGCGTCTCAACAAAGCCGAATACAACGACCGCTCGCCGTGGAATCTCGCACGTCAGTTCAACGACGACGAAATACTCACTGCGGCAACGTACTACGCAAAGCTCAGATATGACCTTATGCCCTATATCACCGAAGAAGCGAAAAACTGTGTCGAAACGTCGCGCCCGCTTATGGCTCACCTCTGCTTCGACTTTGCGGACGATGAAAAAGCGTGGAACACCGACGACGAGTATATGTTCGGCAGGTCTCTCCTCGTTGCCCCGATAATCGACAAAGGCGTTACCGAAAGAGACGTTTATCTGCCGACAGGTGAATGGGAAGATTTCTTCACCGGCGAAAGGTTAAGCGGCGGAAAGACGCTGCACGTCGTATGCCCGTTCGACAAGATACCCGTCTACAAGAGGATAAGCGGATGACGAAACGTATCTTATGCGTCATTTCCGCTTTGGCGTTTCTTCTCTGCTTTGCCGCCTGCGCCGGCAATACCGACATCCCCGAAAGCTCTGTGGAAGAATCGAGCGAGGTCGTCGTACCGCCGACGATGTATACGATCGTCTATTCCAAGGCTTACGGTACTCTTGCTTCCTCGATCGCCGACGCGGTAAAAGAAGCGTCCGGGCTTGAATTTGAATGTGTGCAGTTCGGAGGCGCAATTCCGGAAAACGCGGTCGTCGTCGGTGACGTCGCCGACGGTGTCGGGAACGTTCTTTCAAAAGGGATAAACGACAAAGACTACGGCATAAAGAAAGAAAACGACAGGATATACCTGTATTCCGGGAACAAATCGTCAATGAGCGACTGCATAGAATATTTCTGCAAAAATTATATAAGTGAAAAAGGTATAGACGGTGATAAAGTCACCGATCATTTCTACGATCACGCCTATCCGCTTGAAAATTACACCGTGAACGGCGTATCTCTCGGAGAGTTCAGAATAGTCTGGACAGACACGAAAAACGAAGCCAAGTATTCCGACGTCGCTTCCGACCTCAAATCCTACCTCAAGGACGAAGGCGCGTTCAAAATTATGTCGTCGAACGGTCAGAACGAGACCGAATACGAACTTATCCTCGGTGCTTTCGCGGGACGCGATATAACCAAAGACGAAAAAGAAAACAAATACGCTTATAACGCCTACAAAATAACCGTAAGCGGAAACAAGATCGCGGTGGTCGGCAACAACGCCGTCGCCGTGTGGCACGGCTGTATGGCGCTGCTCGAAGGTGCCGAAAACGGAAACATCACCGACAAGGTCGTTGAAGGAAGCTGCGATATCGTGAAAGTTTCCTGCGTGGGCGACTCGATAACCGAAGGCGGCAACTCCACCGATCCGTACAGTATGACATATCCCGTGTATCTCCAGAAGATGCTCGGATATGATTATCTTGTAAAGAATCACGGTCACAGCGGTTATTCGGTGGTATTCACCGACGAATACAGCTACACAAAAAGCGACAGATATATGCTTGCCAAAGCGTTTGCACCCGACGTTGTGATATATATGCTCGGCACAAACGACTGCAACCCCGGTCAGGCTTACAAAAGCTGGGACGACGGCAAACGCGAAGCACGCTATATCGAAGACACCGGCAGATATTTCGACGCATTCATCAAAGCAAACGAAAACGTGCAGATATTCGTCTGCATACCTCCCACGCTCTGCTATTCTACCGTCTGGCCCTGGGAAGAATGGGCAAAGCGTATAACCGAACACACGATGATACTCAACAGACAGATCGCCGAAGAACGCGGATATCCGATCGTGGATATGTATTCCTGGTCAGTGGAACACCCCGAGGTCTTCCCCGACGGGCTTCATCCCAAGGACGGAACGTATAAGGACTACGCGCAGAGAGTCTATGACGAGATCATCGGCGTAATAAAAACGCCCGAAAATATAACAAAATAAATACAATTTAAGGAGAAAGTATTATGAAAGCAAAGGTATGTTCCATTGTCCTCATTGCCGCGATGCTGCTTTGCCTCTGTGTTTCGTGCAGCGAATCAAACGCAGATACTTCCGAAGAAGCGCAGAAGTCCGAAGTCGTCTCCGAATCCGGCACGTCGGCAGCCGATGAAAGCGAAGCCGAAGAATCGTCGGAAGACGAATTCTACGACGGACTCCCCGAAATCAAGTACGACCGCGATTTCACCATTCTTCAGCGTACCGAATACAAGTATGAATTTGCCGAGGACGACCAGGCAAGCGAAAAGGTCAACTCCCTCATACTTGAAAGAAACAGACTTGTCGAAAACCGTTTCGGCGTCAAGATCAAGACGATCGAGCAGGACGGTGCCTGGGGCGTTCACGAAGACTTTATGAACTACGTCAGAAACACCGTCAACGGTGCTACCGCCGACTATCAGCTCATCGCAGGTTACGCCGCCATCACTCCGTCGCTCGTTTATGACGGTCTTTTCGTCAACTGGTACGACGTCGATCACATCAATTTTGACAAAAAATGGTGGTCGCAGGACTTCATCAGCGAAATGTCCATCAACAACAACCTTTATATGATCACCGGCGATATTTCCATCACGATGTGGGAAGCTATGTACTGTATGTTCTTCAACAAGGACCTGGCGACCGCCAACAACCTCGACCTCTATAATATGGTAAGAAGCGGCGACTGGACGTTCGACGCTATGCACCAGATAATCAAGGACACCTACATCCCCGTTGACGACGTGAACAGCCGTGTTTACGGCTACTGCACCGCGTTCACCACGCAGGTCGACGTATATCAGGACGCTTTCGACATCCCCGTTACCGAAAAGGGCGGCGACGGCAGACCTTATTTCACGATCAACCAGGAAAAGACACAGAACGCGCTCGATATGATAAACAGCCTTGTCAACGGCACCGATTACAGCAAATTCTTCTCCGTCGGCGCCGAAGAATGCAAAGTATTCTTCGGTCAGGGCAAATCGCTGTTCAGCCCGCTTCCGCTCGGCTACGGCACCGATCTTCAGGCGTATGACGTAAACTACGGTATCCTCCCGCTGCCCAAATACAACAAAGACCAGGAAATGTACCATTCCTCCTGCTCCGACTTCTATTCCGTATTCGCGATTCCGCTTACCGCTGCCGACGACACCGACTTTATCGGCGTCATCACCGAAGCGCTCTGCGTCGAATCCTCCCGCTCCGTCATCCCCGAATACTACAACCTCGTTCTTAAAACGAGAAACACGAGTGACGAAGACTCCGCCGAGATGATAGAGACCGTCAGAGCCGGTCTGCTCTGCAACTTCGGCTATCTCTATTCCTCCACTCTCGGCTGGCCCGGTCATCAGCTCAATATCTGCGTAAACAACAAGACGACCAGCTTCTCGACCAACTGGCAGTCGAAAGAGTCTATGTTCGAACAAAACCTCGAACACGAACTCGAAGCCTACTTCGATGACTGACAATACATAATTCCCCGTTTTCCGCGGAGTGCAACCCACTCCGCGGATTTTTTTCTTTCTTGACAGGCGGGATAAACCGTGATATAATACGCAACAGTTGTTACATAACATTTGTTGCAAAAGGAGAACAAAATGCCGCCCAAAACCAAATTCACAAAAGAAGACGTCGTCAACGCATCCTTAAGGATCGCAAGCAAGTACGGGATAAACGAAATAAAAGCCAGAGAGGTCGGAAAAATGCTCGGCTGCTCCACGCGCCCGATATTCACTTATTTTGATAATATGGAATCATTGCGCGAGGAAACAAAAGCAAAAGCGTCCGAATTGTTCTATTCTTACCTCAAAATCGCCGACAACTACACGCCGTCGTTCAAGATGCGCGGTATGCAGATGATAAGATTCGCAAAAGACGAGCCGCGGCTCTTTGAGATGCTGTTTATGACTCACGAAACGCCAAAGCCGTTCGACGTGTTCATAAAGGAATGTATGACGGGGTATGAAGCCGATATGGAATGGATAGTATCCGCGTACGGCATCAGCCGCGAAGAAGCGGAACGCATATTTGCCGAGCTTTGGATACACGCCTACGGTATCTGCGTGATCTGCGTTACCGGCGCTTCCGTCATCGCCGAAAAAGACTTCGTCCGTATGCTCGGCGAATGTTTTGAAGGCGAGATACTGCTTGCAAAAAGCGGTATGAACGAGCTTGCCGTCTTTGCGCCCGTTCCCAAAGAATCCGAAAAAGCCGGTCTTTTGTCAAAACCGTTTACCGAAATAAAGGAGAAATAAAATGAAAAAGGCAGCAAAAAAGAAAATAATCATCGCCGTAGTGATAATCCTCGGCGCCGTTGCCCTGCTTACCGTCGGGTATCTGCTGTACCTGCTCTTCACCGTCGTCATTCCGCTGGCGCCGGGACTTCTTTACGCATTTTTCAAATAATTTTGTAACGAAAAGCCGTTTATTGCGTCTAACCCACGGATCGGAAAAGAGGTGATGACAGGTAATGGACGTCGAAAAACTGTATAAAACGTGTTATATGCAGGTCTACTCCTACGTTATGACGCTGTGCGGCTCGCCGCATACCGCGGAGGAAATAACCGAAGAAACTTTTTTCAAAGCGATGACGGCAAGCGAAATCGCTTCGTTCGATTCGCGCTCCTCGGAACTGACATGGTTATGCGCCATAGCGAAAAACCTTTATACGGACGAAATGCGGAAGCAGTCACGTCTGTCAGGACTTGACGAAAACATTATATCCGGAGATAATGTCGAATCTGCCGTGGAGGACAGCGAAATGTCGTTCCGCATACACAAGGTGCTCCACACGCTTGAGGAACCGTACAAAGAGGTTTTTGAACTGAGGGTTTTCGGCGAGCTTACATTTGCCCAGATCGGTAAAATATTCGGCAAGACCGAAAATTGGGCGCGCGTTACCTATCATCGTGCCAAACTGACGATCCGCGAAAGGATGTGATAATATGTACAAAAACTGCGAAATAGTGCGCGATCTTCTTCCGCTTTATGCAGACTGCGTGTGCAGCAAGGCAAGCGAAGAGCTTGTTGAAGCGCATCTTGCTTCCTGCTCCGAATGTGCGAAGGAATACAAAAAAATGACATCAGATGTCATTGAAGATACATTGATAAAAGAAAAAGAAAGCGTAATGAAAAGCTTTTTCAAAAAATACAAACGCAAATCCACTCTTGCCGGCATGGTGACGGCGGGCATCCTTCTTGTCCCCGTCATAATCTGCCTTATAGTGAATCTTGCGTCAAGCCATTCGCTCGACTGGTTTTTCATAGTGCTTTCTTCCCTTGCGGTCACGGCATCGCTCACCGTCGTTCCGATGCTTGCAAACGAATATAAGTTTACTTATTCGCTTGTTTCGTTCACGGCAAGCCTTATGCTTCTGCTCGGCGTTTGCTGCATTTATACCAAAGGAACGTGGTTTTTCGTTTCCGCGGCATCGGCCCTGTTCGGTATCTCGGTCTTTCTGCTTCCGTTTGCGTTGAGGTTTTCCGCACTTTACAAAAAAATCCCCCGTTATCTGTCGTTCATCGCCCTGCTTGCCGACACGGTGACCTTCGTTCTTATGATGCTTTCGATAAGTACCGTTACGATGGACGAAGGCTACGCGATCCTTGCGTTTTCTTACGGAGCTTTTGCCGTAGTGACGGTATGGGCAGCGTATCTGATACTGCATTTCATAAAAGACCGTGCCGCAAAGTGGCTTGTTGCGTCTTTCCTTGCGGGGGCCGTGATCCTTGTCGGCAACAGCGTTATCGGAATGATGATAGGCTCATCCGTCCCGTTTCCGCATTTCCGCCCTTATGAATGGAGTATGCAATCCCTCATCGAAAACCTGCAATGGCTCTGCTTTATCGCAGGCGTGCTCTGCCTTATCCTTGCGATCGTAAGAGAGCTTTATGTTCATATAAAGGAGAAACGAAAATGAAGAAACTGATTCTGACGTTCATCGTCTGCCAGCTCGTTCTCGCTTTTGCGTCCTGCGGTTTCACCTACCCCGACGGAGACTCGTATTCCGTCGGAGAAGCCTCGATAGATGCGTCTTCGGTAAAGTCGATCGACATCGTCTGGTCAGCCGGAAGCGTTGAGATAGTCGCCGAAGACACCGATAAGATCAGCTTTTCCGAAAGCTCGCCGAAAGAGCTCGACGAGGGCGCATCGCTGCATTATCTGCTCAAGAACGGAAAGCTGAGTATAAAATTCGTCAAATCGGGTTACACGACGGTACATCTCGTAAAAACGCTGAAAGTCGTCGTTCCGCGTTCTCTCGTCCTCGACAGTCTTGATATCAGCACCGCTTCCGCCGACGTATTTGCCGAAGGAGTCTGTGCAAACGAATTCATAACAGACACCGCGTCGGGCAATATGACGATAAACTCAGCCGGAAAAACTGATAAGGTAAAAGCCGATACCGCGTCCGGTGTAATGAAATTCAATTTCGGCAATATCGGTGCCTTTTCTTCGGATTCCGCGTCCGGAGATCTCACGCTCTGCGCCGAAAGCATAGAAAACGTCAAAGCAGACTCGTCATCCGGCAACGTAAAGATCGATGTTTCGAAAGAAATATCTTCCTGTGAGGTCGAGACCGCATCGGGAGACGTGACGATCGACGTTTCGGGAAAAATGTCCTCCTGCGAGGTCGAAACCGCGTCGGGAGAATTCGAGTGCGAATTCCCCACGATAAGAAAAGGCGAAACCTATATATGCGGCAGCGGAGAAAACGTCTTTGAGATCGAAACGGCAAGCGGAGATATTACGTTCAAAAAGAAAAAATAAATTGATTTTTTCTTGACAAATCCGCTCCCTTGTGATATACTGCACACAAGTTTTTTTGAGCAATTCCCTGCTACCGACGGATCATCGCGGAGCACCGCGAAGGAACAGGGAACCGTTATATGCCGACCGTCTGGGCACGCTTGAACTTATTGTTCAAACGCGCCCTTTTTATTGCTGCATTTTATAAACAAGTTATATTCATATATCCGGAGGAAAGAAAATGAACTTTTTTGAAGAACTGAAAAACTATGACGCAGAGGTTGCTTCCGCCTGCGACAAAGAACTTATGCGTCAGCGTCACAACATCGAACTTATCGCAAGCGAAAACATCGTGTCCAAAGCGGTGCTTCTTGCCGCCGGCGGCGTTCTTACCAACAAATATGCCGAAGGCTACCCCACCAACCGCTATTACGGCGGATGCCAATGCGTTGACATCGTGGAAGAGATCGCAAGAGAACGCGCCAAAAAACTGTTCGGTGCCGAGCACGCCAATGTTCAGCCGCACTGCGGCGCAAGCGCAAACCTTGCCGTTTTCTTTGCCCTCCTCAATCCCGGCGACACCGTTATGGGGATGAACCTCCAGCAGGGCGGTCATCTGTCCCACGGCTCACCCGTCAATATCTCCGGCAAATATTTCAACGTCGTTCCCTACGGCGTCGATCCCGTCACCGAAAGGATCGACTATGACGAAATGGAAAGACTCGCCAAAGAGTGCCGTCCCAAGCTCATCGTCGTCGGCGCAAGCGCGTATTCGCGCATAATAGATTTCCCGCGCTGCCGTCAGATCGCCGATGAAGTCGGCGCGTACCTTATGGTCGATATGGCGCACATCGCAGGTCTTGTCGCCGCAGGCGTACATCCGTCGCCCGTTCCTTACGCGGACGTAGTTACCACCACCACGCACAAGACGCTTCGCGGTCCCAGAGGCGGTATGATACTCTGCAAGGCATCACTCGCAAAAGCCATCGACAAAGCGATCTTCCCCGGAACTCAGGGCGGCCCGCTTATGCACATCATCGCCGCAAAAGCCGTTGCTCTCGGAGAAGCGATGACCGACGATTTCAAGGTCTATGCAAAACAGATCGTTTCCAACGCTTCCTGCCTCTGCTCGTCGCTTATGGAACGCGGTATAAAGATCGTTTCCGGCGGTACGGACAATCACCTTATGCTTCTCAATCTCATAAATAGCGGCATCACCGGCAAGGAACTTGAAGTACGCCTTGACGAAGTACACATCACCGCCAACAAGAACACCGTTCCCAACGATCCCGCACGTCCTTCCATAACGAGCGGACTCCGCATCGGCACTCCCGCAGTCACGACACGCGGATTCAAGGAACCCGAAATGAAGCTGATCGCCGACTGGATCTGCGACATCATCGAAGACTTCGACGGCAATAAGAAGCGCATTTCCGACGAAGTACAGGCACTTTGCGAAAAATACCCGATCTATTAATGTCAAATTGCAAATTACAAATTTCAAATCAAGGAAAAATGAAGGCTGTTCTGAAATTTGATCAGACTGAGACAAACGAAGTTGATTTCGGCGAAAAATGAGCGTCGCCGTAGATGGCTACGGCAGTCGAGTTTTTCGTCGAAGCCATTGAAAATTCCAATAAAATCAAGTATTCCTATTATAAAAGTGTACTCTCATCCTTCGGATAAAAGTACACT
>JAZUKE010000030.1:0-4899 GCA_045643125.1 Eubacteriales bacterium | reverse complement strand
TTCGGCCATTGATTTTGTTAAAGAACATTTTGACATTGAAATGGAGAAGCCGGAGATTGTGTGCGGTTTTTCTTCTAAGAATAATCAATGCCTTGGGAAGCGTTGCCCTTTTTCAAAAGCCAATCACTGAACTGTTAAATTGCAGTTCGCATTCCCAATCGAATAATATGTGATCAAGCTCGGTGAGAAATCATCGGGCTTATATATTGCTTTTTTCAGATATAAATGGTATAATGAATAAAAAGATGATTAGTGTAATTTCATAGGGGTCTCAAACCGTGAGCATAGGAACAACGTACCCGGATATGTTTGAGAGTAAAATAGAAGAATACAACGGCAAATATTACATAACCGTTCCCGCAGGCGAACTGTTTTTCGGAAAGTTTTGAAATGATTTTACAAAAGACAACCTCTTTGATTTTTAACAAATCCAAAAGGAGTTTCTTATGAAAGATAAATCTCTTTGGTACGGTGATTTACATTTACATACTAATCTGTCTAACTGCGCACCGCGTGAAACGGTTCCGGAGACATATTTTCCGTTTCTTGAGCAGGAAGACGTTGAAACCGTCGGTTTTTCCAATCATTTATACTATCCCGATTCTTTTGTTTTTTCAAATGAAGAAAGAGAGGCATCCGACGTACCGGGCGTACAGCGCGTACTGAAGCTCAAAGACAGTCTGGCGGAATCACGCAGAAAGACAGACCGCCGCATCCTCCTCGGCTGCGAGGTCGATATTGTCTACGGACGGGAACCGTCTCTGCCGAAGGAGCTTGCCGGAAATTTCGATTATATTCTGATCGCCGCAAGTCATATTCTGAATATGCGGCAATATTATCGGGATTATGATCTGTCCACACCGGAAAAGATGCGCGACCTTATGATCGAACGCTTTGAATATGCCTGCCATATCGGTTATCCCGTACCGACGGGCATCTGTCATCCGCTCTATCCGCTCTGCAGTCCTGACGAGCAGGAGATCGTGGACAGTATTTCCGACAGCCGTCTTGCCGACTGCTTCACGCTTGCCGCCAAAAACAATATCAGCATCGAGATCCACGCCTGCCTGTACAGAAACGGCACGCAGCTCGACGAAGAAAAGCTTTCACCGTCCTATATACGTCTGCTTTCCGCCGCCAAGGCCTGCGGCTGTCATTTCCATTTCGGCTCTGACGCGCACCGCGCGGAAGCTTTCGTCAATACCCATTCCTTGCTGCGGCGTGCGGCGGAACGTGCCGGTATCACGAAAGATGATATGTGGAAATTATAGCGAAGATAACCTTTTTTTACTGTACGCCATTTTTTAGGAAGAACCTTTTATCCTACCGGACGATTTTTCGGTTTTTGAAATATTGTCCGGTAGTAATGAACAATATTGTTGATATTGCATTTATAATAATATCAAATCAGAGCCGCCGCACCGTTTACGATGCTTCGGCTCTTTTGTTTCACATTCTTTTTATCACGTTCGCGAACATTTCCGCAAGCTTCAGATATCCGTCGTTGTTGGGGTGGAGAGTGTCGCAGAACCATTCGGGATGGTCTTTCGTTTTGTCTGTCATATCAAAAAAGACAAGTCCGTATTTTTCGGCGGCTTTTTTCTGAACGGAACGCATATCTCCCGAAATCACGTCGTTGTTTATGGTGTCGATCGGCGAAAACGCGGTGCAGCACGACGAAATTATCAGTTTCGGATGAGTGGGAATACTCATAAATCTTTCGATTATTCCGCAAAGCTCGGCAAAATATCTCTCTTTGTTCCAATTCCACTTTTTTGAATCGTTCGTGCCCATCATAATAATTACGATATCGGGCGACGTTTCAAAACTCTTTTCGTATCTCGGCTCTTTATAATACGGGTAGTCTCCCTCTTTCTGAAGCGTCATACCGCTTGCGCCCATATTGATGACGCTGTAACCGTCGCCGAGAAGCTCTCCGAGACGTGCGGGATAGCTCATTTTGTCCATAGGGCAGGCGCCTATCCCCTCTGTTATGCTGTCGCCGAAACAGGTGATCACGGTTTTTCCGACAATGCTCAAATCCGCCACTCCTTTATACTGTTTTTACGGTCATATCTTACCATTCCTTTCAAATGCTGTCAACACTATTCATATTATTTGAACATTTAACGCTGTTATTTGAGCGATCGAGCAAAAGAAGGAGAAATATTTTTTATATTCGTCAAAATATCATATCGTTCTTTATTTAATATTGACTAATAATGAACTATATAGTAAAATAAAAATACAGAATAAAAGGTAACAAGGAAGTGAAATCAAATGGCTTTTTCAGGTCGTATTTCCGATATTGCCGCGTATCTGCGTACCAACAAAAGAGCATCCGTTGCCGAGCTTGCGGAAAAGTTTTTTGCAAGCCAGTCTTCGATAAGACGCGACCTTGCCGAGCTTGAAAAAAACGGCTGTGTCGCAAGATATTACGGAGGCGCAGCCTTCGTCGGCGAAGCGGACGCCTACGATTCCCGCATAAGCATTTTTTCCATCGAAAAACAGCGTATCGCCGAAAAAGGCGTGGAGTTCGTTTCGGACGGGCAGACGGTATTCCTCGATTCAAGCTCGACTTCCTCGTTTACGATCCAATATCTTGCCCGCTTCAAGGGGCTGAACATCGTCACCAACTGTCTTGACACGGCGATAAAAGCCACGCGGCTTGTCAATTCGGACATATACATTGCCGGCGGAAACGTAAGGTCACCGTCATTTTCCGTCGTGTCTGCCACTGCCGCCGACTTTTTCAAGGATTTTTACGCTGACGTGGCGTTTTTTTCCTGCACCTCCTACCGTGCGTCTTTCGGATGCTTTGAAGGCTTCAAAACCGAAGTTCCGGTAAAAAAGTCCATCGTCGCCAACGCCGAAAAGGCGATACTCCTCTGCGACAGTTCAAAGCTGGAAGCCCCGTCGGCGTTCGCCTCTGTCGCAAAGAACGAGATCGACGTTATGATAACCGACAGCGGGATAAGCAGTGAAGAAAAATCATTGATCGAAACCAACAAAACAAAACTGATGATCGTCTGAGGCTCTATTATGGAACGACTTACAAAACCGATTTATGACACCTCTTTTTCGAGCGACCTTGTTAAGCTCGGGAAAAGAATAACGGACAACTGGCTTCTCGGTCTTCGGGAGTCAAACCCCGCTCTTATTGATATGTTCGTCTGTGACGACGATATGTGCGTGCGTGACAAGCTCTCGTGGTCGGGGGAATTCCCCGGAAAATATATCACGAGCTGCGTATATATCTATCGCCTCACTCACGATAAAAGGCTGCTTTCCTACGCCGTCAAGGTCGCGGACGAGCTTGTTTCGTGTCAGAAGGAAAACGGATATCTCGGCGTATGGGGCAAGGACTATCAGCTCACCGGCTACGGCAGATTCGTGAACGGAAGCGAGATCGTGACGCGGCTCGACACCTGGGATTCGTGGAGCCACTATCACATTATGTACGGGCTGATCCTCCTTTACGACGAAACGAAAGACGAAAAATACCTGTCTTCCGCAATAAAGATCGCAGATCTCTTCTGCGAAAAGTTCTATACGGAAGACGGGCTCCGTCTCGGTGACACGGGATGCCTTTTTGCAAATCTCGCGCCGATACATATTATGGCGTACCTTTACAACCGCACGAAAAACGAAAAGTATCTGTCTTTTGCGCTTGAAGCCGAAAAAGACATCGCCCACCCCGATGCGATAGATTTTGTGAACAACGCGCTTGCCGGAAACGAATATTACAAATGCCGCAATGTGCCCCGATGGGAATACATCCACTCGGTGGAAGCGATGGCAGAACTGTACTACGCCACGGGCGACGAAAAGTACAAAGACGTATTCGTTCGGATATGGGACTCGATAGAGCGGCTCGACGTTCACAACACGGGTGCTTTTTCCACGTTCGAGCAGGCGATGGGTACACCGTACATCTACGACAGAGCGATAGAGACCTGCTGCGTCGTGGCACATACCGCGCTGACCGTGGATATGCTCGGGCTCACCAACGACGCAAGAGCGGCGGATCAGCTCGAAAGAGCGCTTTACAACACGACGCTCGGATCATTCAACCCGACCGGAAGATGGGCGACGTACAGCACGCCGATGTGCGGATACAAAAAGTCGCACTATCACGAGATAGAATTCCAATGCAAGCCCGGTGCTCCCGAACTGAACTGCTGCAGCGTGAACGCTCCGCGTCCGCTAGGAACGGTGACGGAATGGGCGTACCGCGAAGGCGGTGACGGCGTATACGTCAACTTTTACGGCAGCTCAAAAGCTGTCTGCAAGGGACTTGAGATCACGCAGAAGACCGCTTATCCTTACAAAAACACGGTCGATCTGCGCGTTGCCGGATGCGGAAAAGTGTATCTGCGTATCCCCGAATGGTCGAAGAAAACCAAAGTGTGCGTGAATGGATGTGGAAAATACGCCGAAAGCGGATATTTTGAGGTGGAGTGCGTTCAAACGACAAGGATACGGCTGACTTTTGACTTTTCGCTGCGGTTTGAAGAAGGCAGAGAGATGCTGGAAGGCAAAAAATGCGTCTTCTGCGGCCCGATGCTGCTCTGCTATGACAAATACTACACGGATGAAGACGCTTCCGTCGTGTTCGGCAAAACTCCAAAGGTCAAAGCGATAAAACGCGATCTCGGCACATTGTACGAAATAACGACCGACAGAGGCAATATCACGCTTTGCGATATGATAAACGCAGGAGTCAGCGGCTCGTACTATACGACCTGGATGTAATACCAAAGTCACAAAGCCAATCGAGTAGGATGTCACCCATTAGTTGAGTGACCGACCTCTCACACCACCGTGCGTACCGTTCGGTACACGGCGGTTCAATCATAATTAGTGCAGAGACTTGTACGCTTCGGATATGTCATAATA
>JAZUKE010000029.1:0-6809 GCA_045643125.1 Eubacteriales bacterium | reverse complement strand
GAAAAAGGCGATTTCACCTTCTCCTACGATCTTGACTGCTCCATCGAAGACAAGATCACTTCGGTTGTCAAAAAGATATACGGCGGTGTCGGTATATCCGTTCTTCCTGCCGCAAAGAAACAGATCGAACGTCTTACTGCTCTCGGCTTTGACAAAGTTCCCGTTTGTATCGCAAAAACGCAGTACAGCTTCTCCGACGATCCGACAAAGCTCGGCGCTCCCGAAAACTTCACCGTTACCATCAAGAACGTAAAAGTTTCGGCAGGTGCCGGATTCGTGGTCGTTCTCACCGGTGATATTATGACGATGCCTGGACTTCCCAAATCTCCTGCCGCCGAACGGATAGACGTTGACGAAAACGGACGTATTTCCGGTTTGTTCTGATAAAGCATAACAAAAACACATCATCGCTTTGCATAAACGGTGATGTGTTTCTTTTTATATTCAGATATCGAGAACTGCGACGTAAGGTCTGTGGTCGGAAGCGATGATCTCGGGAATATCGGCGGAAAGTATCTTAATGTCGTCGGAAACGAAGATGTAGTCGATTTTTACATTCGGATCGTCCGACGGGAACGAGAGCTTCGGTTTGTCAAAAACGTCGGCAGTATCGGCAAGGACTATGCGGATCGGATCGAGTATGGGGCTTTCGGGAGTGAGGTTGAAATCGCCCATAAGGATCTTCGGGGTGCTGACAGCAGAGACGCTCTTTACGACGGTTTCGGCTGCGTTCATCGCTTCTTCGGGGCTGAGTCCGAAATGCGTTACGAATACAGTCACGGGACGTCCGGCAAAGTCGATGACCGCTTTGAGAATACAGCGTGTTTCGTAATAATGTCCCTCTCTTTTTTCTTCGGGATCCGGGATGGGTATATTCTCGCATTGAAGAATGGGATATTTTGAAACGAAAGCGTTGCCGTAAGGACCTCTGCCGTTAAAGTTTATAGCGGGAGCGAAATAATAGTACATTCCGAGCCTGTCGGCAATTTCCTTTGCCTGTTCCTGAAACCATTCGGTATCTTCTCCAAGCCCGCGGACTTCGTTCAATCCGCAGATATCTGCGCCCATTTCGGCGATCGTATTTGCCATAACGTCAAAATCTATAATATCCTTCGGACGGAAATTATAGTTTCTGCAATGCTGGATATTGAAAGACATTACTTTGATTTTCATTTAATTTATCTCCTTTTTCAAATGGAAACGCCCAAAATATCAATGATTATACCGCCGAGTACACCCGAAACGTAAAGAAGGCTGAGTACGGCGAAGCTCTCTTTTATGCTTCTGTTCAGCTTGAACAGTATCAGAAGACCGACACCGGCTCCCACAAACAGACCTGCCATAAGAGAGCCGAAGTTAATCATACCTTCAAGGTAAAGCTCGGTTATTATTACCGATGCCGCACAGTTCGGCACAAGACCGACGATGCCGCTTATCGCTTCGCCGAGGATGGGTTTGTCGAGTATAACGCTTTTTATATTTTCTTCGCCGACAAAATATATTACGGTGTTGAGTACGAATGAAATTATGACGATATAAAGGATAATCTCGCCGGTATGACGAAGTGCCGGTATTATTATGTTGTTCTCGCAATGGCAGTTTTCGTGTTCGCAAAGCTCGTGGATGCGCGGAGATTCGTTTTTGCGTCTGTATATAAGGTCAATGGCAAAGCCGATCAGCATACCGTACACGATCTTTATGCCGATCACGGCGAATATAAGTCCGGCTCCGGCACGCTCCGATATCATTATCGGGAGCATTTCATCGGATGTGGAAAGATATACTGATATAAGCGTTCCGAGCGTTATCACGCGGCAGGCGTAAAAGTTGGAAGCTGCTGCCGAGAATCCGCATTGCGGCACGCATCCGCAAATAGCGCCCCAAAGAGGTCCGAGACGTCCCGAACGGTGTATGATGTTCTCGGTCTTTTCTCCCATTTTGTGTTCGATGAACTCCATTAGGAGATACGTCAGAAACAAAAACGGAAGCAGTTTGACCGCATCAAGCAAGGTATCCAATACAATATCAAGCATAAAATACGATTATTCCTTTATAACAAAAATTTTCATTTTATTATACCACATAATTTCGATTTGTCAATACAAACATACTTCATCCGGAATTATCAAAACGAAAATAAGCAGGATTTATACACAAATTTAATAATTTGTTTATAGCTTTTGATGAATTGATATTGTATAATTATGTAGTAATTATTTCGGAGGTGCGCCTTGTATAAGACTAATGAATTTTCAATTAAAATACGCGAGTCGATAGCGTCGGTGATACCGATAACGGTCATCGTCGCGGCTCTCTGCCTGTTTCTTATACCCGTAAACAGCGGACTTATGCTTTCATTTGTGATCGGCTCGATAATGATAATCGTCGGGATGACACTGTTCAATATCGGTTCGGAACTTTCTATGACGCGGATAGGCTCATCTATCGGTGCAAAACTCACGAAGTCGCGCCGTCTTTGGCTTATCATTACCATCAGCCTGCTTCTCGGCACCGTCGTCACGATAGCGGAGCCTGACCTTTCGGTGCTTGCTTCAAACGTACCGGGCATAAATTCGACCGTCCTTATAATAACGATATCCGTCGGTGTCGGCATATTTCTGCTTATAAGTATGCTCCGCATACTGTTTTCCATATCATTGAAATGGCTCATACTCGGCTTTTACGGCATACTTTTCGTTCTTGCCGTTTTCGTGGACGAAGATATGCTTTCCGTTGCTTTTGACGCAGGCGGCGTAACTACGGGGCCTATGACTGTACCGTTCATAATGGCTCTCGGCGTAGGTGTTGCTTCGATACGAAGCGACGCAAACGCGAAGTCCGATTCCTTCGGTCTTGTCGCGCTTTGCTCCATCGGTCCGATAATCTCGGTTATGGTCCTCAGTTTCATTTATGATTCGGGAAGCGCGCAGATAGAAAACATCGTTGAAAACTTTGAAAACACCGTTCAGATCGGACGTTCGTATCTCAAAGGTTTCCCGGAATGTATGGGCGAAGTCGCGTTCGCGCTGCTTCCGATATTTCTGTTCTTCCTTGTTTTTCAATTCGTGTCCCTCAGACTCAAAAAAGTGCCTTTTGTCAAAATTCTTATCGGTATCGTAATAACTTACGTCGGGCTCGTACTTTTCCTTACCGGCGTAAACGTGGGATTCTCGTCGCTCGGTTATGAGCTTGGAAACAATATCGCAGACAGCAAGCTGAAATATCTCCTTATCCCGATAGCGATGCTTATGGGCTGGTTTATCATCAACGCCGAGCCTGCGGTACACGTTCTGAACGGTCAGGTGCTTGAACTCAGCGCAGGTGCGATATCCGAAAAAGCAATGGGACTCAGCCTTTCCATAGCAGTTGCCGCAGCAAACGGTATTGCGATGCTGAGAGTCCTTACCGGAATTTCGATAATGTATTTCGTTGTACCCGGATATCTCATCGCGCTGCTGCTTTCGTTTGTGGTGCCGCCCACGTTTACGGCGATAGCATTCGACTCCGGCGGAGTTGCGTCCGGTCCGCTTACTGCGGCGTTTATGCTTCCGTTTGCAATGGGTGCGTGTTCGGCTCTCGGCGGCAACATAATGACCGACGCTTTCGGACTTGTTGCCCTCGTCGCTATGATGCCGCTGATAAGCGTTCAGGTGATGGGAGCATTGTATGTGCTGCGTCTCAACAAGAAAAAAACGGATATCGTCCCCGAAGAATACGACGACGAAGTTATTGAGCTTTGGGAGGTATGACGATGGAACTGTATTGCGTTATATCAATAACCGACCGTATAAATGCGGCTGATATGCTTAATATCTGCAACGAGCTCGGACTCCCGATGACGTTCACTTCCCTCGGCAAAGGGACCGCAAGGTCGGAGCATCTTTCGATACACAATCTCGAAAGCAGCCCGAAAGCCGTGCTTTCCGCGATAGCGGGACACGACGAGATGAAACGTATGATCCGTCTTGCAAAAGAAAGGCTGTATATCGACATTCCCGGCAACGGCGTTATAATGGCTGTCCCGTTAAAAAGCGTAGGCGGAAGAAAGACGCTTGAATATCTTTCCAACGAAAAAGAATCTGACGGAGGAAAACCCGAAATGGAATTTGAATACGAACTTATCGTCGTTATCCTGAACGAAGGATATTCCGAAATGGTTATGGACGCCGCGGTAGCGGCAGGCGCCGGAGGCGGAACGCAGCTTCACGCCAAAGGCACGGGAAGAACGAAAGCCGAAAAATTCTTCGGCGTGTCTCTTGCCGAAGAAAAGGACATCATCTACATAATTTCGCCAAGCAAAAAGAAATCGGCTATTATGAGTTCCATAAGCAGAAATGCCGGAACTGCCACAAAAGCCGGTGCGATATGCTTCTCACTCCCGATAAGCGAGGTCGCGGGGCTCCGCAAGCTCGACGAGGAATGATCTTCTGTATATCAAAGACCTTCGGAACGTTCCGCTCCGAAGGTCTTTTGCTTTTATTCTATTGGTTTAATAGCTGAACAGTGCGGTAGATGAAACCGATCTGTCGTTTGAACTGTTGGTCGATGCCCACGAAGCGTCGGCTCCGTCGATATACTGGATCTTAATGCCTATCGCTCCGCCGCTTCCGCTTTCGGGCGTCTTGATGCCTATTGCGTTGAACGGGACGGTAATAAGAACGTAATCGTCTTTTTCTTCAACTTTGAAAAGATCGAGCATTATCTTTTCCGATCCTTCGCCGCCTGCAGCCCAGCCTTTGGACTGTCTGTGCGCGTAGAAACGTACGCCGTAGGACGAATTCGACACGTCCGAAACGGTGCTTCCGTCGGCAGTCATCCATATCTGAATAAGGTCGTCCTTGCCTTCCCACCACTGACCTTTGCCGAAACTTCGCGTTTCGTCGTTCGTCTTTACTACGATATATACGTTGTTGTCGTCATAGCTCAACGCAAATTCGGGAGTTCCCGATTTGTTGCCTGCCTGGAAAGACGTGAATTCGAGCGACGCGACGCTGTCAGCCGTAACGGTACCTTTCTTGAGCATTCCCTCGTTGTAAAGCGTTTCATGCTTGACGGGATCGGTGTTTTCGTTGATGATGACTCTTTCGACTTTTCTGCCGTCGTCATTTATCACGACCGGCTGATCTGCGTTTTCTCCGATACGGTCAAGGTCGGCAAAGCCGGCATAATAACGGATATAATCGCGCATTATGAGAGTTTTATAATATGCTTTTTCGTTATTTACGGGTGACACGGGTGTCTGCGTGAAATAGTGCGGAATGTCAAATACTATCACCGCGCCGGAAAGCTTTGCTTCGATACCGAGAGTTTTCACAAGCTCGTCATAACGCTTTGACGTGTATATCTGCTCGAACACTTCGGCGTCGTGCCAGAACTCCGCGCCTGCGCGTCTGACGGCTTTCGCCCATTCGGTGCAATAATTATTGAACGAATCGTAAGTTGATTTGTTTACGGTAAGTTCGGACGTTCTGCCGAGGCAGTCCTGCGCCGCGACTATATCGACCACGGGACGTTCGCCGTCGTTATCGGAAGCAACAAGACGGTAAAGGTTGTCTGCGCCTTTGACCGCGTCACCGCTTCTCCAGATCGCCGGTGCGATCATTATTTTTGCATCGGGTGCTATTTCGTGGATGTAGTCGGATTGTCCCTTATAGACGATCCTGCCGGCTTCCACGCCGCCGTTATAGTTGAGCCACTGATCACATTCTTCGTCAGAGAGGTAATAGCCCTCGAACGATTCGTGATGCGAATACATATCGTATATGTCCTTGATAACGAGCTTCGCCGCTTCGACAAGACTGTAATAAAACGCCTTATTGGATATCGGAGAGTTGAAGTCGCTGTCGTGCATAGTGCCGAGATATACTTTCATACCGAGCTTATCGGCTGCGGAAAGCACCGCTTCGTAAACGTCGGCGCTGCCGTAATTGGCGGTATATCTGAAACCTGCGCCGGTGATGTTTTTGCCGTTCACAAGCGTGGTCTTGGCGTTGAAGTGCGCGGTATACTGCATAACGACGTAATCCATTCCGAGGTCTTTCATACCCTTGAGCATTATATACCACGAATATTCGCTGTTTTCGGAGGACGCATCGCCGCCGTTACCGCCGGTAGGCATCTGGAAGAATCCGCCTCTTACAAGCGGAAGCTGCGGCTGACCGTCGTAAACGGAAATTTCGGCAAGACTTGACTTGGAATCCGAGTCGAACTCAACGCTGACCTTGCTGCCTTTGGCGGCGTCAAAATAGGCGTATACGTTCGTTTCGCTTCCGACTTCGGAAACGTATGTCGTCACGTTTGCGGCTTCTTTGCCGTCTACCTTGATAACGAGGTTATCGAAATCGCACTTTTTGCCCGTAAGCGCAATGCCGCATATCGCATTACATTCCGAAACGGTGTCAACGTCTATCACGTTTTTGCCGTCGGCGCATTTGACGTTCGACGAAAACGTCATATCGGTGAGCAGCTTGCTTTCGGTCCCGTTGAAGACCGCTTTGGAAAATGCCGCCACATTGGTGTTTGAATAAAGATTCTTTCTGTTTATAAAGCCGTAATCCGGTTCGGAGACCGCTTTTTCCGCACCGTAAACGCTTATCTCGTCGGTAAGGAACGTAGACGACGTATAGGTGAAAAGTCTTATGTATCTTGCTTCTACGGTATGGTTGCGCGTAACGCAGTAAGCGTTGCAGATACTTCCCTTTTGTCCGTCCGTGGTACGCAGGAATGACTGACCGAGGTCTTCCCACTTTTCGCCGTCAAGTGAATAGCGCACATTGATCTTATCGGGAAGCGTGACCGACGTTCTTTCG
>JAZUKE010000028.1:0-2068 GCA_045643125.1 Eubacteriales bacterium | reverse complement strand
CATCCACTTTGCAGGGCTCAAAGCGGTCGGCGAATCGGTCGTGAAACCCGTCGAATACTACAAAAACAACATAATGTCAACCCTCACTCTGCTTGAGTGTATGAAGGAATACGGCTGCAAAGCGATAATATTCTCGTCTTCCGCTACCGTTTACGGCGATCCCGCATCGCTTCCGATAAAAGAAGATTTTCCGCTTTCGACCACCAATCCTTACGGCGCGACAAAGCATATGATCGAACGCATACTCAAGGATTTCCAGCACGCGAACCTCGATTTCTCGGTGACGCTGCTGCGCTATTTCAACCCGGTCGGCGCGCATAAATCCGGACTTATCGGCGAAGATCCCAACGGCATCCCCAACAACCTTATGCCGCTCATCATCAAGGCCGCCAAAGGCGAAATGACACTCAAGGTCTTCGGCAACGATTACGACACTCCCGACGGAACGGGCGTGCGCGATTTCATCCACGTCTGCGACCTTGCAAACGGTCATACCGACGCACTCAAAAACGCAGCATTCCCCGGAGTTTATATCTATAACCTCGGCACCGGCAACGGTTTCTCCGTTCTTGAAATGATAAGCACGTTTGAACGCGTGAACGGCATAAAAGTGCCTTATGTGTTCTCCGACAGACGTCCCGGCGATATCGCCGCCTGCTACGCCGACGCTTCAAAGGCAAGGAACGAAATAGGCTTCAAAGCCGAAAGAGGTATCGAAGAAATGTGCGCCGATGCCTGGAACTACGCAAAGAACAAATAAAAATACAATAAAAAAAGACTGCGGAAGCGGTCTTTTTTTGATAATATTTATCATTGACTTTTATAACGCCCGGACTATAATACTATGCGGAATTTTTTATGAGAAAAGGCGTAGGTATGGCAGCAACTGTTATTATATCCGGACTGACTGTTCTCGCAATCATATTTTCGGTGTTTTTTCTTCCGTCCGTTCGTTTCGGAAAAGTGCATCTCGGTACATACTGCATAGTGTCGATCGTCGGCGCGGCATTGCTTCTCGCTTTCGGCTGCGTGACTCCTACGGAGGCGATTTACGGGATATTCGCGTCGTCAAGCATAAATCCCGTCAAGATACTCGTGCTTTTTCTTTCGATGACGTCGTTTTCGATCCTTCTCGACGAGCTTGGATTTTTCCGTTATCTTGCGTCTGCGACGCTTAACAAAGCGGGAAGAGATCAGAAAGTGCTTTTTGCATATCTTTACGTTATCGTTTCCGTTCTCACGGTCTTCACGTCGAACGATATAATCATACTCACGTTCACGCCGTTTATATGTTCCTTTGCGCTTCGTGCAAAAATAAGCCCCGTGCCGTATCTGTTTGCCGAATTTGTCGGTGCAAACACCTGGAGCATGGCGCTGATGATAGGGAATCCCACCAATATCTACATAGCGTCGTTTGAAAATATCGGCTTTTTCGACTATATCGGCGTAATGCTTCTCCCGACTCTTGCGGGCGGTGTTGTGTCGCTTGCGGTTTTGTACCTCATATTCAGAAAAACGCTGAAAAAGCCCATAGAAGCCTCTGCCGAACGTGTATACCTCGAAGATAAGGTCTTGGTCAGAATTGGGCTTGTCCATCTCATCATCTGCATCGTACTGCTTACCGTTTCGTCTTATATCGGGTTTGAAATGTGGCTCATCAGCCTTGCACTCGCGGTCAGCCTGTTTGTGATGACTTCATTTTACCGTACGGTGAAGCATCAAAGCCTTGACATAGTCCGTCATACCGCTTCCCGTATGCCGTGGGAACTCGTTCCGTTCGTGCTCTCGATGTTCATCCTTGTGCTGTCGCTTGACGAAAACGGCGTATGCGGCGCGATAAGCGGGCTGCTCGGCACCAAAGGCGCGGCATGGACCTACGGAAGCACCTCGTTCGTTTCGGCGAACCTGCTCAACAACATTCCCATGAGCGTGCTTTTTGCCAAACTTTCCGACGTAATTGAAGAGCCTGCCTCGCGTCAGGCGGCGTACGCTTCGATCGTCGGTTCCAATCTCGGAGCGTACCTCACGCCGATAGGCGCTCTGGCAGGCATAATGTGGTCGGGCATCC
>JAZUKE010000027.1:0-25744 GCA_045643125.1 Eubacteriales bacterium | reverse complement strand
TGGCGAAGATGACTTCGGTGACTTCGTGACGCGAAAGGAGTCTGATGGTATTTTCGTTTTCGGGATATACGGGGATGCCCTGAATGTCTCTGCCGACCTTTTCCTTGCTGACATCGACGAAGCAGCACGGGAAATATTCCGACATCGAATTGGCTCTCAACTCATCGGCAAGGCTCACGCCGACACGGCCTGCGCCGATTATTGCGATCCTTGTTCCTTTGACCGTTATGTTTCTTTCACCGGCAACCTTCTTCCCCGCAAAAAGGGTAAGCAGGAAGGTGAGGATCCTGCCTTTAAGGCTGTCTTCGTTTCCGCATTTGAAAGCATATCTGTATACCATTCTGATGCCGAGAGCGGCAAGCAGGTTCATACATACTATCGCAAGCAGGCGTATACGACTTATGTTGGGTATCCGGAGCAGTTCGATGACGATGACGTTTACGATAAAAGCGACTCCGTCGGAAATGAACATACGGATATAGCACTGTATTCCGCCGTAACGCCAGATCTGATTGTAAATGTTGAAAAGCAGACGGGACACGAAAACGCACCAGAGTGTCACGGCGCTTTGAGCGATCAGAAGCGAAAGACGCGAGCTTTCGTTGCCGCACACGATGAAGAACGCGCTGATGGCTATGAATATTGCCAGATCATATATGATGAGCTGCCATTTTAAATTTATTTTTTTCATATCTTTACTCTCCGGAAATTCCGTCAGCAATATGCCGATATTTACATCATTTTACAAAAAAGCCGAAAATCAAACCCAATAATTATATGTAGTTGATTGTATAATATCACATATATCAATCGTTGTCAATAGTGATGGGTATATTGTTGGTTTTTATGTAAGTTTTTTCGTTTATTGTCTATTCTATTGCATTTTGCGGGAATATGAGTTATAATGTAAAAAAAGAAAAATCAAGAAGAGGATATATACTTATGACCGACATTCTTCTGCGCGTTTTCGTCAAGGACAGCGGAAACGTCAGATCACAAAAAGTGCGCGCCGCCTACGGAAAACTTTCGGGGCTGGTCGGAATAATCTGCAATCTGCTGCTTTTCGCCGCCAAACTCACGATAGGCACGATCTCGGGCAGCGTTTCGATCACGGCTGACGCCGTAAACAACCTTTCCGACGCATCAAGCTCGCTCGTCACGATCCTCGGCTTCAGGCTCGCGTCCAAGCCCGCGGACGACAAGCATCCTTACGGTTACAGCAGGATAGAATATTTTTCCGGGCTTGCGGTAGCCGCCATCATACTTCTGATCGGCGTTGAACTTGTAAAAAGTTCGGTCGAAAAAATAATACATCCGTCGGAAGTGGAGTTCTCCTACGTTCTTATCACGGTCCTCGTGCTTTCGATACTCGTCAAGCTGTGGCTTTCGGTCTTCAACGGCAAGCTCGGCAGAAGGATCTCGTCGCAGACGCTTCTTGCCACCGCCGCTGACAGCCGCAACGACGTGATCTCCACCGCCGCGGTACTCGCCGCGTGCATAATCGGCAGGCTTTCCGGCTTTATGATAGACGGATATATGGGCGTGATCGTTGCTCTGTTCATTCTGTGGAGCGGCATCGGGATCGCGCGTGACACGATAAGTCCGCTGCTCGGCGAAGCGCCCGACGAGGAACTTGTACATTCCATTGCGGAGCTGATAAAATCGCACGATATGGTACTCGGCATCCACGACCTTATAGTCCACGACTACGGACCGGGCAGACGTTTTGCAAGCGTACACGCCGAGGTGGACTGTACGATAGACCCGCTCGTTTCCCACGACTGCATCGACGACATAGAGAGAAAAGCCAAGGAAGAGCTGAACATCGACCTCGTTATACATTATGATCCGGTAGTCACAAATGACAAAGAACTGAACGAAATGAAAGAGCTTGTAAAAGAAGCGATAAAAAAGATAGACGAACGGTTTTCGCTCCACGATTTCCGTATGGTGCGCGGTATCGGGCATACGAATCTGATATTTGATCTCGTTATCCCTCACGAATACGAAAAAATGACGGAAACGCTCAAAAAGCAGATAAACGATATCGTTCAGTTCGGCAACAAAAAATATTATGCCGTGATCTCGTTCGATCAATCGGCATTCAACGATTCTCATACCCAGAATTGACGGAGGTATATTAAAATGATCGACATTCACGATTATCTCGAAGGCGACAGTTTCCCTCTTGAACGCATCCCCGAAGACGGAGGATATGCGGCGATATTCCGCACCATAGGCTGTGTGGGCGACAGTCTTTCGTCGGGTGAGCTTGTTTCGATGGACAGTGACCGCAACATCGGCTACCACGATCTGTTCGAGTATTCCTGGGGACAGTTCATCGCAAGAAAGGTCGGCTGCAAGGTCTACAATTTCTCGATGGGCGGTATGACGGCAAGAGCCTATATGCAGGGCTTTGCCGAAGACAGGGATTTCTGGGACAAGGACAAAGCGTGCCAGGCGTACATAATCGCGCTCGGCGTCAACGACATTGCCGAAGCGCTGCGCGACGGAGTGAGTCTCGGCAACTTGTCAGACATTTCCGAAGACTGGTCAAAGAACGCACATTCATTCACCGGCTACTACGCGGCAATAGTGCAGCGTCTCAAAGAGATCAGCCCGGACGCAAAATTCTTCTTTATGACTATGCCGAAAAGCGACGTTTACAGCGGCAAGCAGTTGGAAATGGAAGAACGACATTCCGAAATAATGTATGAGCTTGCGGAGTTTTTCACGAACTCATACGTCATCGACCTCAGAAAATACGGGCCGGTCTACGACGAATATTTCCGTGACAAATTCTATATGACAGGTCATCTCACCGTTGCCGGCTATCTTTACACCGCAAAAGTCGTAATGGCGTATATCGACTTCATCGTGCGTCACAATATGAACGATTTTCGCAAATCGGGCTTTATCGGCACTCCGTACATAAACGTCGATTACGACTGAAAATAATTTCCATAAATTCCCTCTGATATTTTCTCCTATATTTTCACAGAATACGATTGAGGAAAAACCTCAAACAAAATTCAAGGAGAAAATAAAAATGGCAAGCAAAAATAAAACCTCTGTTCCCGAAGCAAAGGAAGCACTCAACAAATTCAAGATGGAAGCCGCAAACGAAGTAGGCGTCAACCTCAAGCAGGGTTATAACGGCGACCTCACCTCCAAGCAGGCAGGTTCTGTCGGCGGTCAGATGGTCAAGAAAATGATCGAAGACGCCGAAAAGAATATGAAATAAGTTTTTCGGAAAACTTATTCCGAAATAAAACAGGTTGACAAACGAAAAGTCAACCTGTTTTTTCTGTATTCAGAGAGTTGCCGCCATAACGGCTTTGATCGTGTGCATACGGTTTTCGGCTTCGTCGAAGACGACGGACTGTTTTCCCTCGAAAACGCTGTCGGTCACTTCCATACAGTCGATGCCGAATTTTTCATATATCTCCTGCCCGATGGTGGTGTTAAGGTCGTGGAAAGACGGCAGGCAGTGCATAAAGCGGCACTGTTCGCCCGCATTTTTCATCACTTCGTCGGTCACGCGGTAAGGTGAAAGGTCTTTGATCCTCTCCGCCCATACTTCGTCCGGCTCGCCCATCGACACCCAGACGTCGGTGTAGATGACGTCGGCGCCTTTTGTCGCTTTTTCGATATCTTCCTCAAATTCAAGGACGGCTCCCGTTTCGGACGCGATCTTCCTGCACTCGGCAACGAGCGCATCGTTCGGAAAATATCCTTTAGGAGAGCAGGCGACGAAATGGAGCCCGAGCTTGGCGCAGCCTACCATAAGCGAATTACCCATATTATAACGCGCGTCGCCCATATAGACGAACTTTATCCCTTTAAGGTGACCGAATATTTCACGCACCGTGAGGAAATCGGCAAGCACCTGTGTCGGGTGGAATTCGTTGGTAAGACCGTTCCACACGGGAACGCCCGAATAAGACGCCAGATTTTCGACGATCTCCTGACCGAAGCCGCGGTATTCGATGCCGTCGAACATTCTGCCAAGCACTCTTGCGGTGTCGGCGATGCTTTCTTTTTTGCCCATCTGTGAGCTTTTCGGATCGAGATATACGGGGTGCATACCGAGGTCGGCTGCCGCGACTTCAAAGGCGCAGCGTGTGCGTGTGCTTGTTTTTTCAAAAAGAAGTGCGATATTCTTTCCTTCGCAAAGTCTGTGAGGGATACCGTTTTTCTTTTTTTGTTTGAGATCGCTCGCAAGGTCGAGAAGATACGTTATTTCTTCCGGTGTGAAATCGAGCAGTTTGAGAAAGCTCTTTCCTTTAAGATCCATAAGTTTTCTCCTATTTATTTATATCTACAAGATAGGTATTGCTTTGGTCGTAGCAGGCGCTGACGACGTCGGCAAGCGCAAGTGCCGTGTCTATGGACGTCATACACGGTATGCGGAGATTCATCGCCTTGCGGTGAAGCATACGGAAATCGCCCACGGAGCTGTCCATTACCGCGCCCGTATAAACGACGTAACTCACGTCGCCGTTATCGAGAAGGTCGTAGATGTCGTTATTTTCCCACACGTTTCTCGCGGTCGTGACCTCCATACCGCGTGAACGTATCGCTTCCGCGGTGTCGGGAGTGGCGTAAAGTTTCATACCGAGGTCGGTGAACTTTTCGGCAAGCTTTATCGCGTCGCCGTAGTCATAATCTTCAACGGAAATGAGTATACCGTGCTTATGGTCGGTATTTTTGTCGTGTACGTCGATGCCGCTCGCGCAGAGTCCTTTGTAAAGCGCCTCGGTCTTCGTGCGTCCGATGCCGAGAACTTCACCCGTGGATTTCATTTCCGGCCCCATTATGGAGTTGGCGTCGGTTATTTTTTCAAAGCTGAACACCGGCACCTTGACGGCGTAATACTTTGCGTCGGGCGCAAGTCCGTCGGAATATCCCATATCGACGAGCTTTTCGCCGAGCATAACGCGGCTTGCAAGCTCCACCATCGGAAGTCCCGTCACCTTACTGATATACGGAACGGTACGGCTCGCACGCGGATTGACTTCGATAACGTAAAGCACGTTGTCGAGAACGAGGTACTGTATGTTGACGATGCCCTTTGTTCCGAGCCCTTTTGCCATTTTTATCGACGCTTCGCAGATCGTCCTGGTCATAGCTTCGGAAAGATTATACGGCGGATATACGGCTATCGAGTCGCCGGAGTGAACGCCGGCACGCTCGATATGCTCCATAATCCCGGGGATGAGGACGGTCGTCCCGTCGGAGATGCAGTCCACCTCAAGCTCGGTGCCGGGCATATATTTGTCGATAAGCACCGAATTGGATATGCCGCCTGAGCGGATGATGTTCATATAAGTCTTCACTTCGTCGGAAGAGCGCACGACGCTCATTCCCTGACCGCCGATAACGTAGGACGGGCGGAGAAGCACGGGATAGCCGAGTATTTTCGCGGCGATAAGCGCTTCCTCGGTCGTTTCGACCGAAACGGCTTTCGGGCGTGTCATACCTATCGAGCCGAGGAAAGCATCGAATCTTTCGCGGTCTTCGGCGATGTCGATACCTTCGGCGGAGGTGCCGAGTATACGCACGCCGTTGCGATCAAGGTAGGACGCGAGTTTTATTGCCGTCTGACCGCCGAACGCCACGACGACGCCGATCGGTTTTTCTTTTTTTATGACGTTCATAACGTCTTCTTCGGTCACGGATTCAAAATAAAGTCTGTCGCAGGCGTCGTAGTCGGTGGACACGGTCTCGGGGTTGTTGTTTATCATAATGACTTCATAGCCGAGTCTGCGGAGGACTTCCACGCACTTGACGGAGCTGTAATCGAATTCGATCCCCTGTCCTATGCGGATAGGTCCCGATCCAAGCACGAGGATGCGTTCTTTTCCGTTGGCTGTGCGTTCAATGTCCTTGTCCGTATCGTAGGTCGAATAATAGTACGCCGATCTGCCGAAAGCGCCCTTGCAGGTATCGACCGCCTTGTATAAAGCCGAAACTGCGTTTTTGATCTTCGTTCCCGAAAGTTTTTCGAGAGAATTATCGGTATAACCGTACTTTTTGCCTTTGATGTAAAGTTCGTCGGTAAGTCCGTTTTCTATTTCGTGTTCAAAGTCCGCAAGATTCTTTATTTTTTGGATAAAGAACTTGTTTATCATCGTTATTTCGGAGATCTCATCGACGGTTCTGCCGCTTTTCAGCGCTTCAAAAAGCGTGAAAATACGCACGTCGTTCACCCGTTTCAGCCTTGTTTCGAGCGGTGCGCCGCTTTGCGACTTTCTGTTGAGCGTTTCCTGCTTGATCTCGGCACCTCTGACGGCTTTCATAAGCGCTTCTTCGACAGTCGAGCCGATAGCCATAACTTCGCCGGTCGCTTTCATCTGCGTGCCGAGGTGTCTGCTCGTGTTGGTGAATTTATCAAAGGGCCAGCGCGGCATTTTGAGGACGATATAATCGACTTCCGGTTCCGTCGCGGCGCTGCCGACGGCGTCTTTATCGAAGCGGATCTCGTCGAGATCGTAGCCGAGTGCGATAAGCGTGGTGACTTTGGCGATCGGATAGCCCGTCGCCTTGCTTGCGAGTGCGGAGGAACGCGAAACGCGGGGATTTACCTCGATGACGTAATAATCCGACGTCTTCGGATCGTAAGCGAACTGACAGTTGCAGCCACCCTCTATGCCGAGCGACGCAACGATGCGGAGCGACGCTTCTTTCAGCATATCAAGGTCTTTTTCCGGCAGAGTGAGCGCGGGCGCAACGACTATGGAGTCGCCGGTATGGACGCCGACCGGATCGATGTTTTCCATACTGCAGACGATTATCGCGTTTCCGCTCTTGTCTCGTATGGCTTCAAATTCTATTTCTTCCCAGCCGACGATATATTTTTCAACGAGTATCTGGCTTATGGGCGACGCGTCAAGTCCCGTTGACGCGGTACTTATCATTTCTTCGTGCGAATACGCAACGCCGCCTCCGCCGCCTCCGAGTGTGAACGCGGGACGGACGATGACCGGGTAGCCTATCTCATCGCCTATGCGGAGTGCGCTTTCGAGGTCGTTCGCCGTGTCGGACGCTATGGTAGGAATGTTTATCTCCGTCATCGCGTCCTTGAAAAGCTGACGGTCTTCGGCACGGCTTATGCTTTTGGCATCGGTGCCGAGCAGTCGTACGTTGTGCGACGCAAGAAACCCGCTCTTGTCAAGTTCCATAGCCATAGTAAGCCCCGTCTGTCCGCCGAGTCCGGCAAGAATGGAATCGGGCTTTTCTTTTTCTATGATGCGTTCAAGCGTTTTCACGGTGAGCGGTTCAAGATAGATCTCGTCCGCCATCGTGTGATCCGTCATTATCGTAGCCGGGTTTGAGTTGACAAGCACCAGCTCCACGCCTTCTTTTTTGAGTATCTTGCACGCCTGAGTGCCTGCGTAGTCGAATTCGGCTGCCTGACCTATAACGATAGGCCCGCTGCCTATAAGAAGGACTTTTTTTATGGTTTTATCGAACATCGTGTTTTATCTCCTATTCGGCGCAGACTTCCTTGATGACGCCGATAGCTTTTTTCAGTGTTTTCTGAGGTATATTGAGTGCCGGAAGCAGACGTACCTTGTCCTTTGCGGTAAGGCAGAGAACGCCTCTGCTTATACATTCCTTAACGACGTCGGACGCCTTCTTTTCGGTCTTGATTCCTATCATAAGTCCCATACCGCTGACGCCGGTGATGCCTTTTGCACCGTTGAGGGACGAGAAGATATATTCGCTCTTTTCTTTGACGGACGCAAGGAGCGTGTCGTCGATACGGTTGAGCACGCTGTATGCGGCAGCGCAGCAGACGGGGTTCCCGCCGAAGGTCGAGCCGTGGTCGCCGAAGCCGAATACGTTTTCAGCCTTTTCGCCGATAAGAGTCGCGCCGAGCGGAAGCCCGCCGGCAAGTCCCTTTGCGGTCGAAACGATATCGGGAACGATGCCGTAATTCATATAAGCGTAAAGACTGCCGGTGCGTCCGTTGCCGGTCTGCACCTCGTCTATGATGAGCAGGACGTCTTTTTTGCGGCAGAATTCTTCAACTCCCCACACGAATTCCTTATCGAGCGGGATAACTCCGCCTTCGCCCTGGATACATTCGATCATAACGGCGGCGATCTTCGTCTGCGAAGAAAGCTTTTCGAGCGACGCGATATCACCCGCGTTGATACTTACGAAACCGGGGGTAAGCGGTTTGAAAAGTTCGTGATAATGCGCCTGTCCCGTTGCGGAAAGCGTGGTTATCGTTCTGCCGTGGAAGCTGTTGTTGAGCGTGACTATGGTATAGCAGTCGTCACCGTGCTTTTCGGCGGCGTATTTACGCGCTATCTTTATGGCACATTCGTTGGATTCCGCGCCGGAATTGGAAAAGAACACCTTTTTCATACCCGTTTTTTCGCAAAGAAGCTCTGCGAGTTTCGCACACGGCTCGGTATAATAGAGGTTCGACATATGCTGTACCTTGCCGATCTGTCCGATGACGGCGTTCTGCCATTCATCGTCGGCGATGCCGAACGCGGTAACTCCGATCCCGGAGCCCATATCTATATATTCTTTTCCGTTCACGTCCTTGACTACCGAACCTTTGCCCGAAACGATCTCGACCGGGAAACGGTTGTAAGTGGACGCGATATATTTTTTGTCTGTTTCGATAATGCTCATTTTATCCTCCGACTACCATCGTACCGGCGCCTTCGTCGGTAAGAAGCTCCATAAGTATGGAATGAGGTATTCTGCCGTCCATTATGACGGCGTTCTTTACGCCTTTGCCGATAGCTTCGATACAGCAATCCACCTTCGGTATCATACCGCCGGAGATCACGCCGTCTTCATAAAGTCTCTTCGCTTCTTCCACCGTCATTTCGGGGATAAGCGTGGAAACGTCGTCCTTGTTGCGGAGCACGCCGGCGATATCGGTCATCATAATAAGACGTTCGGCGCCGAGCGCACCCGCGATATGAGCCGCGGCGGTGTCGCCGTTGATGTTGTATGCGTTGCCGTGTCTGTCGCATCCGACGGTGGAAATGACTGGTATATACCCTTTTTCAAGCAGATCGGTGATGGGACCTATATTTATTTTGGTAATGCTGCCGACGTATCCGAGTCTTTCGTCCTTGACCTTGGCTTCGATAAGTCTGCCGTCCATACCCGAAAGACCGATAGCCTTACCGCCCTTCATTTCGAGCAGATTGACGAGCGATTTGTTCACTTTTCCGGCAAGTACCATCTGTACTATATCTACCGTTTCCTTATCGGTGACGCGGAGTCCGTCAACGAAAACAGGCTGTTTGCCGAGCCTGTTCATCATATCGCTGATCTCCGGACCTCCGCCGTGGACAAGCACGACCTTGACGCCGATGAGCCACAGAAGAACGATATCTTCCATAACCTGCTCTTTGAGAAGCTCGTTTATCATTGCGTTGCCGCCGTATTTGACTACGACTGTTTTGCCGGTATAATGCTTTATGTGTGGAAGTGCCTGTGTAAGCACCTCTGCCCTTTCGGCGTTTGAGAGGTCGTTAAGCATACTGTTCTCCTGTTTTATGTACGGTAGTCACCGTTTATTTTAACGTAATCGTAAGTAAGGTCGCAGCCCCACGCGGTCGATGACGACGAGCCGTCACCGAGGGCAACGATTATTTCGATCTCTTTTTCACTCAGAACTTTTTTGGCTTCGTCTTCGGAAAAATCTATTCCCGCTCCGTTCCTGCAGACGTCGACTCTGCCGGCTTTGCTCACGAACGAAACGTCTATTCTGTTCACGTCAACGTCGGCTCCGCTGTAACCGATGGCGCAAAGCACGCGCCCCCAGTTTGCGTCGGCGCCGAACATCGCGGCTTTGAGCAGGCTGGAGCATATCACGGATTTTGCCACGGTCTTGGCGGTACATATATCTTTTGCTCCGCTGACTTTACATTCAAGCAGCTTGGTCGCGCCTTCGCCGTCGCCGGCTATCATTCTGCAAAGATGGACGGTAACGGTGTTGAGGGCTTTCATAAACAAAGCGAAGTCTTCGTTTTCGGTTTCGATCTTTTCGTTTCCGGAAAGTCCGTTCGCAAGGACGGTGACCATATCGTTCGTGGACGTGTCGCCGTCAACGCTGACCATATTGAACGTGTCGGCAATATCGGAGGAAAGCGCTTTTGAAAGCATTTCGGAAGAGATCGAAACGTCGCTCGTGATAAAGACGAGCATCGTCGCCATATTCGGATGTATCATTCCGCTGCCCTTGGCGATGCCGCCGATACGGCAGGTCTTTCCGTTTATCTCAAATTCGACCGCGACTTCCTTCATCACGGTGTCGGTCGTCATTATGCCTTCCGCGGCAACGGCGCAGCCGTCTGCCGAAAGACCGCTCACAAGAGGTTTTATACCGTTTGCAATAGGCTCGATATCGAGCGTCTGTCCGATGACACCGGTGGATGCAACCACGACGTCATCTGCGGAAATACCGAGTTCATCTGCCGCAAGGGACGCCATTTTTTCGGCGATCTCAATGCCGTTTGCGTTGCAGGTATTGGCGTTTCCGCTGTTGCAGATAACTGCCTGCGCGATACCGTTTGAAAGGTGCTTTTTGGTCACGTCAAGCGGTGCGCCCTTGACGAGATTTGTGGTATAGACCGCTGCCGCAGACGCGGGAACGGTGCTGTATATGAGGGAAAGATCCCTTTTTGTTCTGTTTTTGCGGATGCCGCAGTGGACTCCGTTTGCCGTAAAACCTTTTGCGGCGCAGACGCCGCCGTTAATAAGCTTCATAATTATTATTCCTCCCGGAGCACGAGCCCCGTCGTTTCATCGACGCCGAGTACGATGTTCATATTCTGAATTGCGGCACCCGACGCGCCTTTGCCGAGATTGTCAAAGCGCGATACGAGGAGTATCCGTTCGTCGTTGCCGTAAACGCTTATTTCCATATCGTCGCGGCCCGCAAATGCGGCTGCCGAAACGAAGCCGTTTTCGTCGGCGTTTTCGACGAATCTCACAAGGCGTCCCGTATAGTACGATCTGTATATATCTTTTATCTCATTGACTGCGGCGTTTATTTCTTTCGCAAACAGAGGTACGGTGACCTCCATTCCGGCATAATACGAAGAAACTATCGGGCAGAAAACGGGTGCGTTTTCAAGTCCGCAGACGGCGGACATCTCCGGCAGATGCTTATGGCTCTGGCTGATGCCGTACATACGCGGGGCTTCAAGGTATTCTTTGCGGCTTTCGTCGTTGTAGTCGGCTATCATTTTTTTGCCGCCGCCCGAATACCCGGTAAGCGAGAAGCAGGAAAGGAGAGCATCCTTTTTTATCACGTTATTCCTCACGAGCGGCTCGACAAGCGAAATAAATCCGCTCGCGTGGCAGCCCGGATTTGCGATGCGCTTTGAAGACGCGATCTTCGTTCTCATATCGCCGAGCTCGGGGAAACCGTAAGCCCAGCCGTCGGAAGTGCGGTGAGCGGTCGAAGTGTCGATTATCACCGTCTTTTCGTCAGCCATCGAGACCGCTTCGATCGCGGCGGCATCGGGTAGGCAGAGGAACGCTATATCCGCTTCATCAAGTGCTTCTTTTATGGAATCGTTGTTTTTGCGGTGTTCTTCGTCAAGTATTATCAGGTCGATATCGGGGCGCGTCGCCAGACGTTCGTGTATGCGAAGCCCCGTTGTGCCGGCAGAACCGTCAATGAAAATTTTTGCCATATTCAAATATTGCTCCGTACAAATTCAATTTGTTTTTCCACTTCCGCGACGCAGGTGCCGCCGCTGCTTATGCGTTTTGCGACACAAACGTCAAGGTCAACGGCATCGTAAACGTCGGACGCGAAAAGTTCGCTGAAGTTTTTGTATTCGTCAAGCGTGAGGGATTCGAGTATTTTGCCGTTTTCGGTGCAGTAGGCTATTATGCGTCCCGAAATTTTGTATGCGCTTCTGAACGGAAGCCCTTTTTTCACGAGATAGTCGGCAAGGTCGGTGGCGTTGATGAAGCCTGTCTGTGCCGCTTTTCTCATATTGTCTGTACGCGCTTTCATAGTGGATATCATACCCGTGAAAATATCGAGACATTTTTTCACGGTGTGGGCGGAATCGAAAATGCTTTCGTTGTCCTCCTGCATATCCTTGTTGTACGCAAGCGGAAGTCCCTTGAGGACGGTGAGCAGCGCCATAAGGTCGCCGTAAACACGTCCCGTTTTGCCTCTTACAAGCTCCGCCATATCGGGGTTTTTCTTCTGCGGCATTATCGACGAGCCTGTAGTGTAGGCATCGGAAAGTTCGATATAACGGAATTCAAGGCTCGACCAAAGCACGATCTCCTCGGCAAATCGGGAAAGATGCGTCATCACTATCGCAAGATCGGACGCAAGTTCAAGACAGAAATCGCGGTCGGAAACTCCGTCGATCGAATTGAGGCAGATGCCGTCAAAACCGAGGAGTTTTGCTTCGTATTCTCTGTCGGTGGCGTAAGTCGTTCCGGCAAGTGCGCAGGACCCTATCGGCGACACGTTGAGACGGCGCCGGCAATCGGCAAGACGTCCGAGGTCACGGAGCAGCATCATCGAATACGCCATAAGATGATGCCCGAAGGTGATCGGCTGTGCGCGCTGGAGATGAGTATATCCGGGAACGATGGCGGACTTATACTCCTCCGCTTTATCGGTAACGGCTGCGATAAGCGCCTTTATTTTGGCGCCTATCGAGTCGATCTCATCACGAAGATAAAGACGTGTGTCAAGTGCGACCTGGTCGTTGCGGCTCCGTGCGGTATGGAGCTTTTTGCCCGTGTCGCCTATGCGTGAAGTAAGTATCTGTTCGACGAACATATGGATGTCTTCGGCTTCCGGATCGATCTCTATCCTTCCGTTTTCGATATCGTCAAGCACTTCTTCAAGTCCGGCTCTGAGCGTTTCCGCGTCGGTTTCTCCGATTATGCCCGTTTTGCCGAGCATTGAAGCGTGCGCTATGCTGCCGGTTATATCCTGACGGTACATACGGCTGTCGAATGATATTGATGAATTGAAATCGTCGGCTATTTTGGCGGTGACACCGTTGGTGACGCCCTCCCACATTTTCGCCATTTTACTTACCTCGTGATATTTTTATTTTCTTCCCTCAACGAGAGCCTGTACCTTGATGGGCAGACCGTAGAGGTTGATGAATCCGGCAGAATCCTTTTGATTGTAGTCGCTTCCGCCGAAGGTAGCGATCTCTTCGCTGTAAAGCGAATATTTGCTCCATACGCCGGCTTTGATTATGTTGCCCTTGTAGAGCTTGAGCTTGACTTTGCCGGTGACCTTTTCCTGCGTCTTATCGACGAACGCGGTGAGCGCTTCGCGGAGCGGAGTGAACCACTGTCCGTTATAGACGAGTTCGGCAAAAGTGATGGAAAGACGCTGTTTTTCGTGAAGCGTCATTTTGTCAAGGCAGATGGATTCGAGTGCTTCGTGAGCCCTGTAAAGGATCGTTCCGCCCGGGGTCTCGTATACACCGCGGCACTTCATACCGACAAGACGGTTTTCAACGATATCGATGATACCGATACCGTTCTTTCCGCCGAGTTCATTGAGCTTGAGGATGATATTCTTTGCGCTCATTCTCTTGCCGTTGAGAGCAACGGGTCTGCCCTTTTTGAATTCAAGGGTGATATAGGTGGGTTTATCGGGAGCGGCGACGGGAGAAACGCCCATTTCAAGGAAACCGGGCTTTTCGTAAAGCGGTTCGTTGCCGGTGTGTTCGAGGTCGAGACCTTCGTGGGACAGATGCCAAAGGTTCTTATCCTTGGAATAGTTGGTGTCGCGGTTTATCTTAAGGGGAATATTGTGAGCTTCGGCGTAGTCGATCTCTTCGTCACGGGATTTGATAGACCATTCACGCCACGGAGCGATGATGGGCATAGAGGGAGCGAAATGCTTGATCGCAAGCTCGAAACGCACCTGGTCGTTACCCTTGCCGGTGCAGCCGTGGCAGATTGCGTCGGCGCCTTCCTTGAGAGCGATCTCGACAAGACCTTTGGCTATGCAGGGACGTGCGTGGCTCGTGCCGAGAAGATAGTCTTCATAGATCGCGCCTGCCTGCATCGTCGGGATGATGTAATCGTCAACGTATTCGTCGGTGAGGTCAAGTATATAAAGTTTGGAAGCGCCGGTCTTGAGCGCTTTTTCTTCAAGTCCTTCAAGCTCGTCAGCCTGTCCGACGTTGCCGGAAACGGCGATGACTTCGCAGTTGTTGTAATTTTCTTTGAGCCAGGGAATGATTATGGACGTGTCAAGTCCGCCGGAATACGCGAGAACTACTTTTTTGATGTTTTCTTTATTCATTGTTATACTCCTTATTGTATAATTATGCGTATATTTTATAATATTTTTGCATTTTTGTCAAGTGAAAGTTATATTTATATCAATAAATCGTGCATTTTTATGCAAATGTTCAAAGATGACTGCGTCATCTGCGCATAAACCGTCAATTTATACAAAACGCACGAAAAGCACGGATATGCAAAGAAACGTGCTTTTGAAAAAGCGGGATCGGAAATGTCAGTTTCTGTTCATATCGAGATCGACTCTGTACGACGAATCGTAATTTTCCTCGTCGCAGACAAGGAAGGTGCAGGGATAGTCGATCTGCTTCATATTGCAGTCGGGCCAGAGAGCGCGGTGGTCGGTGACGGTGTCGTCCCAGACCTGTTCAACGCCGTTTTTCCATATTTTCACGTTTTCGACGATGATGTTCTGCAAATACAGATCTTCGTCGGTGTTATACATAGTGATGTCGCACCAATCCTCGGACGGCTTGCCGTCGGTGCCCATCTTGGTATTGCCGGGATAGTCGATCGCAAAGTCCATAAGATACGACGTGCTTGAGCCGTCGGCTTTGAGGTTCTTGACGTAGAACACCGCTTCGTCGGCTTTTTTGTCGGTGGTAAGGTCGTACACCGTAAGGATCGCTTTTCCGTCTTCGGACGAGGTGTCGAGAGTAAGACGGTAATCGTGCGTGGATTTGAGTCTCTTTGTGGATTCGTACCAGCCTGCCTGGCTCTTGTCGGCGGTTTCGTAGATGTTATAGAACAGATGCCATGCGGGATTGTTGCCGGAATAGCAGAAGCCGCAGTCGAAGCAGTTCACCCACCATCCGTTTGGCGACGACAGAACGTCGCAGCCGAGGAACATATACATATTGACGTATTTTTTATCGGACGCACGAATGCTGTTTACCTTTATTTTACTTATAAGAACGTCCATAGACGCCTTGTTGTAGCCCGTCTTGGAATAGACGCAGTAAGCGGGGCCGTCGCAGTCGCCCATTTTTTTGCCTTGGTTGTCAAAATCGAGGTTTGTCTGTACCTTTACGTTTTCGGGAAGCGGGATCTTCTTTAACATTTTTTCATTGACCTCCTCAGATGATTCTTCAAGTGATATTTCTTCCGACGATTCCGCGATGACCGAACTTTCGGAAACGATCACGCTTTCGTCTTCGGCAGAGCTTTCGGCTGTTTCCTCCGGTGCGGAGCAGGAAACAAATGACAGCAATAAAGCGGCCAAAATCAAGAGTGCAGTCTTTTTCATACGCGGTACCTCCGAAAAGAACAAATTTATACTTATGAATAATATCACATAATATTCGGTTTGTCAAACATTTCGTTGACAAAATTGTCTTTTTGGTATAAAATATTCTCGGTGATTTTGAATATGAAAATACTTATAACGACAGATTCCTTCAAAGGGACGTTCTCGTCCTCGGAAGCGGGAGAAATAATACGGAGCGCGTTTGCCGACAGCGGCTTTGACGACGTGACGGTGCTGCCCGTATCCGACGGAGGCGACGGGCTTACCGAAGCCGCCCTTTACATCAAGGGGAGCAAGGTCGTAAAAACGAAAGTGAAAAATCCGTTTTTCAACGAGGTGACGGCAAAATACGTCATCGTCGGAGACAGCGCGATAATCGAATCCGCCGAAGCGTGCGGAATAATGTACGGCAAAGACGTGATGAACGCCACGACCTACGGCGTGGGACAGCTTATGCTTTCGGCGATCGCAAACGGAGCGAAAAAGCTGATAATCGGTCTCGGAGGCTCCGGCACGAACGACGGCGGCGCCGGAATGGCGTGCGCTCTCGGCGCGAAGTTTTACGATACCTATTCGTTCATACCCGTCGGGCGAACACTGGGAAACGTAAAAAAAGCAGACCTTTCAAAGATGAACAAAAACCTGAAGGACGTCGAGATCATCGCCTGCTCGGACGTGGACAGTCCGTTCTGCGGAAACGCGGGCGCGGCGTACCGTTTTGCACGGCAGAAGGGCGCGGCTCCCGCCGAAGTCGAACGGCTCGACGCGGGGCTTGAAAGCTTTGCGTCCGTCGTCGGGATAGACAAAGCTCTCCCCGGCAGCGGTGCCGCAGGCGGGCTTGGCGGAGGGCTTGCCGTGTTTGCGGGTGCGAAGATCAGGCGCGGCTTTGAGGTGCTGAATCCCCTTCTCGGCATCGAAGACGCAGTACGGAGCGCCGACGTCGTGATAACGGGCGAAGGCAAAACGGATATACAGACTCTTGCCGGAAAGCTGCCTTACGGCATCGCCGAATTGTGCTATTCCTACGGACGGCACTGCATACTGATAAGCGGCTGCACCGACGGCGATATCGAGACGATATACGACGCGGGCGTTTCGCAGATATTCACCTGTTTTGAAGAGCCGCCGAAGACGCTCGACAAGGACGACGCAAGAAAGCGCCTTTATTCCGCTTCGTGCAGAGCGGCAAACAGTCTGAGATAATCATAATATAAAACTATTCCCCGATACCGCATCGTGAAGATACGGTACCGGGGAATTTGTGTTAAACCGTGTTTTTCTTATTAGTTTTAATGGTTTATTCATATAAGGTAGCATCGAAAAATACTGTCCGGGGCTTCTCGCATATGTTAATACAAATTGATATTATATTTTTATTGACATTTTCAAGTTCCCGTGTTACAATCAAGGTGTCCGGGGGAGTAAGGCTCCCCCCGGCGCACCGTTCTCGGTGGAGTGAGTGGTTACTGTGGTAGGTGGACACTCACTTTTTTTACAGAATTTTTAGATGTATCAAAAATGACGCATCTATCGTGATATACTTGTTGAAGAAGAGGTGAAACATATGAGCATGTTACAAGATTTAGCAGAATATTTTAAGCCAGACGAACGCGCCCCCGAGTATTATGTCAAAGATAGCAATAAGCTTTTTCAACAAGGAGAAAAAAGCTGTGTGAAGCGCCTCCTTGAAAAAACGTTCAATACGCAGATCCCTTGTGATAAGTTCTATTCCATTATCAGCGGCGAAGGAAAAGAAGAAGAGAAAATCGACACTTTTTATTCCAGTTCGCTGCAGACTTTGCTATTTTTTTCGTCGATAAGTGAATCCAAACCTTTGACCTATGATGGTGTTACATATTCAGAAGTTTATTTTGAGGTAAAAAACCGAGTAATCGGATATCCATCATCTGTTGATGCAGTTCTTGTCGGCAAATCAAAGGATGGTAAGAACACGGTGCTTTTTATCGAAACGAAGCTTTGTGAAGTAATCCGTGATTCTTCTCCTATAGGGAAAGCGGAAATCGGAAAATCATATTTTATGGGTTCAAAATCAAACAGTTATTGTAACCGATTTTTCACGGACGGCGAGGATATGAAAGCCATCGGAATAGATCGAAACGCGCCTGCCCCAAAATCCGGCAATTATATTGTATCCCCTATTGGCGGGGCCAAGTATGTTTATTCCTATGGAATGAAGCAGTTATTGTCCCATATAATCGGAATTATGAATTTCAAAGAAAACGGGACGATCAATTATCCTATGATCGATAGAACCGCCGAGGTTCGCTTTTTGACATTGATCAATGCTTTGCCCGGATACAATAAGTCGGATTCCGAAAAGAAAACAACCGATTTTATTCGTCACTATAATGTTGTAATCGAGTATTTAAGAGGAAAGCCGCAATGCCAAAGCATAACGATGTATAACTGTTCAACGTTCCAGGACTTTTATTCAGAGGTAAAACAATCCGGATACAACCTTGGAGAAAAAATCGTGAAATATTATCACTACGAAAAGTAATATGAATCAAACGAAGAAAATCCTTATTTTGAACATCCTCGCCATTCTTCAAGAGGAAACGGACGCGGAACATACACTCACCCAACAGCAAATAATTGAACTGCTTGAACGAAACTATGGAATGGTAGCCGGAAGAAAAGCGGTCAAACGTAACCTAATGGACTTGGTTGACTTCGGTTTTCCTATTGAGTATGATACTGTCCGGCGTGGAGACGATCCCGAGACAGAGCCAATATGTACGAATTGGTATTATAATCACAAAATAACGGATGCTGAACTGCGTTTGCTGATTGATTTGCTTCTCTCGGCAAAATACATTCCGGGCAAGCAAAAACAAGACCTTGCCCAACACCTTGAGGGACTGTCGAGCAAGTATTTTAAGCAAAAGGTGCGTCACATTCCGATGTTTACCGGTTCCTCGTCCATTAGCAAACAGTTATTCTACACCATTGATATTCTCGATGAAGCAATCCAAAAGAACCTGAAAGTAACATTTCACTATGGGCAGTTCGCTCCCGACAAAAGCATTCACAAGAAAACCGACCGAAACGGTAATTCCATTCTATATATTGTCAGTCCCTATCAACTGGCGGCACAAAACGGAAGGTACTTTTTAATTGCCAACACAGACGGACATAATGATATCAGCCATTTTCGCATCGACAGAATACTGGATATCGACATTTTGGATCAAACCAACCGAATCCCGCTCAATTCATTGCCCGATTACAAGAATGGACTTGACATTGAAAAATTTATGAATGAACATATCAACATGCTTTCCGGCGAAAGCGTGCGGGTAACATTCGGATTCCCGAACAAATATTTGGATACGGTGTTGGATTGGTTTGATTTGGGTGAGCTAAGTATATCCGAAGCGGGTGACAACTATATAACCGCCACAAGCGTGATCAATTATCGAGCAATGAAGTATTGGGCAATTCGGTATTCGGCGTTCATTGAGGTATTGGAACCGGCAAATTTGCGATCAGAAATCGGAAAGGCGTTGTCTTCGGCTGCAAAAAAATATCAATAACAAAAAGTATCTCGTTTTGAGATGTTTTTTGTGTTTATTCTTCATCCGGTTGGTTGAATTTATCCCATCGCCTGAAAGGTGCGCCAAATATCGCAACTGACCAGATGTTTTCATTATTTATCGGTATTGATGAACAAGTACGGAATCCAAGACACATTTCTGTTCCCATACAATCCCATACATTCGTATTTATCGGAGATATAGAAAAAATACCGACGTGGACATACGGGTACTGCTTTTCGTTGACTGTTTTGTAGCCAAGCGGGTGAGCAATTCTATTTTCCCCAAAGATCTCAACAACCTTTTCGTGTAAACGGCATACCGTTTCGGTATCTGCATAGACGACTGGGATTTTGCTTAATAGTTCATCAAAGAATACCCGATAATTTCCACCAATACTATAATCATATTCTTTTTGCAATCCAAGTAAGAAAGACACTAACGAATTTCCAACTTCTTTTTTTGCAAATATGGAAGATCCTTTATTTTCGCAGAATGACGATATTTCTGAAAAGAAACCTATGACTTGCAATAAATGTAAGCTTTCGGCATAATCCAATTCTTCTCTCATTTCCCCATAGATTCTTTCGCCTTTATCCTCGCATTTTATTTTTATTCGTCGACTGAAGAATATCTCCAAATTCTGACGCTTGCAAAACTGATCTTCAGGGCTTAACAGATTATCAAGTGTGTGGTACGTCATCGTCCTTCTTATCCTCTTTCTTTTGTTTCTCAGCGGCTTTGTCTAAATACTTTCCGATTTTTTTACAAAGCCATCCGGCGAACATGCCGACTGCTTCTGCTCTCGCATAAGTCTGAAGCGTTTCATCAACAAATTCATCATAAGTCATTTCAGATATTTTCTTTTCCATGATTATTCCTTCCTTTCCGTCCTCATTATATCAAATGTAATGTATCATTTTTGACGCATCTAACGTAAAATAGGGGCTGTAAAAAAGGTCCAAAAAAGAGAGACTATGAAATCCGAAAAAAAGGATGACATAGTCTTCTTTTTATGGTATAATTGAGTTGATGAAACAGAATCACAACCAATTATTTTACAGCGCCTTTGTTTTGTTTATTCTGTTATGCTTTGCCGTTGCAGCCAAGAACGTCAACGAGCTTATGACGAACGAGCTCTTTGATGTTGGCTCTTGCGGGTTTGAGATATTCTCTCGGGTCGAACTTTTCGGGATGTTCGTTGAAGAATTCACGAACGGTGCCGGTAAGAGCGAGACGGAGGTCGGAGTCGATATTGATCTTGCAGACTGCGCTGCGTGCGGCTTCACGGAGCTGTTCTTCGGGAATGCCTACTGCGTCGGGCATCTTGCCGCCGTTTTCGTTGATCATCTTTACATAGTTCTGAGGAACGGAAGACGAACCGTGGAGAACGATCGGGAAGCCGGGCAGACGTTTTTCGCATTCGTGAAGTACGTCAAAGCGGAGAGGAGGAGGTACGAGTATGCCTTTCTCGTTTCTGGTGCACTGAGCAGCGGTGAACTTGTATGCGCCGTGAGGAGTGCCGATGGCAATGGCGAGAGAGTCGCAGCCGGTCTTGGTCACGAATTCTTCGACTTCTTCGGGACGGGTGTAGGAGCCTACTGCGTGGCTGACTTCGTCTTCGATGCCGGCAAGAGTTCCGAGTTCTGCTTCTACGACTACGCCGTGAGCGTGTGCGTATTCAACGACTTTTTTGGTGATCTCGATATTTTCCGCAAAGGGCTTGGAGGAAGCGTCGATCATTACGGAGGTGAAACCGCCGTCGATGCAGGATTTGCAGGTCTCGAAATCGGGGCCGTGGTCGAGGTGGAGAACGTTGGGAATTTCGGGGCATTCGATAACGGCTGCTTCAACGAGTTTTACAAGATAAGTATGGTTTGCGTAAGCGCGCGCACCTTTGGAAACCTGAAGGATAACGGGAGCCTTTTCTTCTTTGCAGGCTTCGGTGATACCCTGGACGATCTCCATATTGTTTACGTTGAAAGCACCTACGGCATAGCCGCCGTCGTATGCTTTTTTGAACATTTCTTTACTTGTTACGAGAGGCATAATTAAACTCCTTTATAATAATATTGATTTATCAGTTGTTTTCAGCGAAATCAATGAGGTCTTCCATCTGTTTGAGATAGGTGCCTTCGTTGGATTCGTAAGTAGAGGTGAAGTTGTTGGAAGCGGAAGTGACACAAACGGAAGTAAGAACGTCACGCATATTCGCCCACATCATAGCGCCGAGGTCGTAAACACGGTTATCGAAGATGTAGTTGAGCATTTCGTCGGAATCTTCGTCGCTTGTCTTCTGACCTTTGAGGATGCGGTCATAGTAGTTGTGTTTTACTATATCGGTGGAAGAAGCGTTGAGGGCTTCGAGAACGAGAGCCGCAAATTCGGGATCTTCGTTGCCGACGGGGATAACGCAGCCGGTAGCGAAGATGATGGAGATGTAGGAATGATAAGTATCCTGTTCTTCGGTGAATTTGGGGGTTACGAGGAAGCCGATATTGCTTGTGTCGTATTCGTCAAGGCTGAATACGTCGGAAAGCGAAATGGTAACGAACAGAGCGCCGTTGTTTGCGAGTCTGTCTCTGGATGCCCAATAGCAGTTGGTGAAGCCGTCTGCCATAGCTTTTGCGTTGTAGCCTTCCATATAGATAACGGCGTCATCGTGGAAAACGTCGAATATCTTCTGAACAACGTTCGTGGAGTTTTCGTTATACATAACGAGCTGGGGAACACCGTTGCCGTCTTTTCTTACGAAAGATTCGCCGGAACCGATGAAGAGCGAGTTACTGTAGTTGCCGTTGATGAAAAGACCGATGGTGTCTTTGTAGGTGATGCCGTCTTCGCCGTCGCTTTCGGCAGTGACTGCTTTTGCCATTTCAAGCATTTTGTCCATAGTCCACTTGCCTTCTTTGACAAGAGTGTACGGGTTTTCAAGGCCTTTGCTTGCCGCAACGGCTTTGTTGAAGAGCATACAGTGGGTAACGTCGAGAGTGTTCAGCGAGAAGTCGCCGGTGGCGATGTAATATTTGTTGCCGACGGAAAGGGTCTCTTCGGCGTTCTTGTCCCAATAGGGAGCATCGAATCTGATTATATCCGAAAATTCATAAAGATCGTAGAAAAGGTTTTCGGTGATCAGCGGGCCTGCGGTGGTGAGATACGGGCAGGCAATATCGAATTCGGGAACGGTGAGAGCGGCGTTGCGGAGATCGTTGGTCATATTGTTGGTTCTGATCTCGGAAATGGTGACGCCGAGTTTGTCAAAAATGAGGTTGTTTCTTTCTTCGATGAAGGGTGCGATGGCTGCGCCGATGGAAGAGATCTCTTCGTTCGGCATAATTTCTTTGGAGCCGTAGCCGCCGCCGTTCTGGTCTTCAACAAGGAAGATCGCTTCGCGGTCAAGGAATTGGGTCTCGAGATGATCGAGCGGGCCTTTGGGGGCTTCCGAAACTTCTTCGGAGGATTCTTCTGTTGTGGATGTGGTGGCTTCTTTGCTTACTTCGGCAGCGGAAGATTCCGTTGCTTCTTCGCTTCCGCAGGAAACCGCAAGAGAAAGAACGAAAACAAGCGCGAGAATGAGGGATATGCACTTTGTTATACGCATAATAACTGCTCCTTTCAAATATTATACTTATTATAACACAAAACATCAAAATGTCAATAAAAATCTTTCAATCAGCGTCCGAGATAGTCGATCGTCGCCTGCATTTCTCCGAGGATCTGACCTTCTTTGGCATCATAGCTCGATTTGAAGGTGTTTGTGGCGCCGGTCGCGCATATTCCGGTAAGGAAATCGCGCAGTCCGCCCCAGTTATACAGCGCGCCGAGATCGTAAACGCGGCTGTTCAGTATGGTGTCGAGCATTGCTTCGGATTCTTCGTCGCGTGTCTGCTGAACCTTGAGTATACGGTCGTAATAATTGTATTTCACCGTAGAGGACGACGCGGCGCAGAGTGCCTCAAGCACGAGAGCCGCCGTTTCGGGATCGTCGTTTCCCGACGGGATGACGCAGCCCGTTGCGTATATTATCGAAATATAGGAACGGTAATTTTCCTGCTCCTCCGAATACTTGGGAGTGACGAGGAAGCCGAAGTTTGCGTCGTAGGATGTCATATTCAGCACGGCGTTGAGCGAAATGGTATCGAACAGCGCGTTCCCGTTTGCAAGTCTGTCTCTGCCTGCCCAATAGCAGTCGTTATAGCCGTCGGCTTTTGCCTGAGAACTGAAGCTCTCGAGCCTTATCACGGCGCTGTCGTGGAAGATATCAAATATCTTCTGCACTACGTCAGCCGAATTGTCGCTGTATATCGCAAGCACGGGGCTGTCGTTTTCGTCTTTGGTCACGAACGATTCACCGCAGCCGATGAAAAGCGAATTTGAATAGTTGTTGTTGATGAAAAGCCCTATCGTGTCCTTGTAGGTGATTCCGTCAACGCCGTCGCTTTCGGCGGTCACTTCCTTTGCCATTTCGAGCATCTTGTCAATAGTCCATTTGCCTTCTTTGACAAGCGTGTACGGATTTTCAAGCCCTTTTTGGGCGACGACGTCCTGATTGAATATCATACAATGAGTGACGTCTATGGTATTGACCGAAAAATCGCCCGTTGCGATGAACAGTTTATTGCCGAGCGACAGAGAGTCCACGGCATTTTTGTCCCAATACGGCTCGCCGAAACGAATGATATCGGAAAACTCAAAAAGGTCGTAGAAAATGTCTTCGGTGATGAGCGGACCGGCTGTCGTCATAAACGGCATCGCAATGTCGAATTCAGGCTTTGTGAGGGCGGCGTTGCGGAGGTCGCCCGTCATATTCCCGGTGCGTATCTCCTTTATGCGGACGCCGAGCTTGTCTTCGACAAGGTCGTTTCTCTCTTTTACGAATTCGGATATCGCCGTTTCGTCATCGGGGACTATTTCCTTGGGACGGTATGTGCCGCCCGTACTTTCGGAAAGTATCACGATATCGCGATCGAGGTACATATCTTCGAGGTGATCGAGCGGGCCTTTCGGCGCTTCGGACACTTCTTCCGATATTTCGGATATTTCTTCCGCGCTTGATTCGGAAACGGTACGGCTTTCTTCCGCAGCCGAGACTTTTTCGCCCGTATTTTCCTCTGCACAGGAAGCAAGCGACGAAAGGATGAGTATTGCGGTCAAAATCAACGCAAAAATACGTGTTACGTTCATAACTGACGCTCCTTTGTTTTATTCGACTGTAATTATACCAAAAAGGATCACGAAAATCAACAAAAATGTTTTTGAATAATGAAAAAAGCACCGGCTTGAACAGCAGATGCTTTTTGTAAAAATCAAAACAAGTTCGCCGCATTTTTAAGGAGAGGCGGGGAACGGTGGTAAGTCGTTCCCCGAAGTCGAAAGCAGCGGCTACGCTTTCGACCAATTACGAAAAAAAGATATATCCTTTACCAAATGTAAAGGTAACTCGCAAAACTTAAATTAACCTTAAATTTTGCCGTTTGTTGATTTATCAAATTAAACGCTTGCCTTGACCTTTTTGAGATGAACGAATCTGGGAAGACCGTCTTCCTTAGCGAGCTTGGTTTCGCCCTGGATAAGAGGAAGAGCGTATTCGATGAATTTTTCGTTCATACCGTCTTTGGTGTCGTTGAACCAATCGGCGGGGATCTTCTTTTCGGTATTTGCAACGGAAGTGAGGTCGAAGAGTTTGAGGTTGCAGACGTATTTGCCGTCAACATAAGCTCTTTCAAAGCCTACCATTTTATCGGTGATGCCGTTTACGGCGTTTTCAACAGCGGCTTTGCCTGCTGCGAAGGATTCGTCGATATCGGTCTGGGAAGCGGAGTGAGCAGCACATCTCTGGAGAAGAGAAAGCTCGATGCCTCTGACCTTGGCGTTGGTGTTGGCTTTGATATAATTTGCGAGATAGGAAGCAAGTCCGCCGAGCTGGGCATGACCGAAGCCGTCTTTTGCGTTGGAAAGGTCGTTGCCGTATTCGGAAATATATTTGCCGTCTTTATCCTTGATGCCTTCGGAAACAGCTACGATGCATTTGCCGTTCTTGGCATAGATATCCTTGATCTTTTCCATAGCGGCAGCAAGGTCAAAATCGTTTTCGGGGCAGTAGATGAGGTCGGGACCGCATCCCTTGTAGGAAGCGAGAGCAGCGGAAGCGGTGAGCCAGCCTGCGTTTCTTCCCATTATTTCAACGACGGTGATCATTCCGGTATCGTAAACGCGTGCGTCGTGGTATATTTCCATAAGAGAGGTGGCAATATATTTTGCGGCGGAAGCGTAGCCGGGGCAGTGGTCGGTGCCGTAAAGGTCGTTGTCTATGGTCTTGGGGATGCCCATTACGCGGCATTCGTAGCCGTTGGAAAGCATAAATTTGGAGATCTTGTTGCAGGTGTCCATAGAATCGTTGCCGCCGTTGTAGAAGAAGTAACGGACATTGTATTTCTTGAATATTTCGAGTATGCGTTTGTAGTCGGTGTCATCGACATCGGGAGCTTTGAGCTTATATCGGCAGGAGCCGAGAGCGGACGAAGGAGTATACTTCATATACGCGAGTTCGTCGGGATCTTCCATACCCATATCAATGAGATTGTCGTCGAGTACGCCTTTGATTCCGTTGAGCGCGCCGTAAACCTTGGTGATGGTGCCGCATTCG
>JAZUKE010000026.1:0-10757 GCA_045643125.1 Eubacteriales bacterium | reverse complement strand
TACTAACAAAAGGTGTTCCGTTTTGCTCACCCAAAATTCCGCATCCAATCAAGTGCGGAATGCTTTCGCACATCATGACATCGACCCCCGTGGTTTCGATTGGGATTTCCCTTGAAATGATGTACATTAGTTTTGCCAGATCATCGTCACGAATTCCGTGTGACCCTCGATTATACTTATTCAAATCCGGTTGGGTGTCATATATTTTCAAATCAATGGACTTTGCATTAAGAAAATTATCCCGATAAATACCTCGTTCTCCTCCATAGCAGTATTTTCTGAACAGATAATTCTCAAAGTCAAAATTCTGAGGATATTTGAAACCCTCGGCAATCCATTTTCCGCCGTCGGGACGAACAGGATAGGTTTCCGTTGAAGGCACGATCTTCTGTATTGCTGTGTAGATAGCATGAGAAAACAAATGTAAAATAAAGTAATATTCAAGTTTCTTCTTTTTCGCATCTGTCAATTGATCAATAAAATCGATCTCCGATATCGCTTTCTGATATTCTCTCACAATCCGTAACATTTCAACATAGTGCTCCTCGGCGAAAGCGAGTTCAACATCAAGACTTTTCAAAATCTGTTCCGGAGAAACGATCATAAAATCGGTATAGTATTTACTTCCGATTTGCCGCATCAATTCTGACTTTGTTAATTCAAACACGGCGTTTTCGATATATGCCGTAGGAATACCGAGAGCGTGAGCGATTTCCACGACCGAGAGCGGCTTATTATATGCAACGATCAAAATGTTCTGCTTCATCATATCGTTTGCTACAAGTGACCACGGTTCATCATGGAAGCCTTGACAACCATGACAACTGATTTCCAGTCTTTCCGGTTGATAACTGTGTTTTTCGTATTGTTCCATGTCATTCAATCCTTTCCGCATCTGTTCTCTGCCGGATGAAAGCCTTGAAAGAATCGTCCCCTTCGGTACACCCAAATCATCGGCAATATTCTGAACGCTTTTTCCTTCAAGATAATGCTTCGCAATGACTTCACGCTGAAGTTTTGAAAGATATGCTACTTCCCGTCTTACATCTTCGGCACACGGGCGTTCGGTCGTGTCATCAACATCCTCAATATCCGGTATCATATCAAAGCTAACAAGAGGAAGATGATATTTTTTGCGAAGGAGATCATTCCATTTGTTTGATAAAACAGAAGTCAGCCAGTATTTCAAATTTGTGATAGTCCCACCCCGATCAGTATATTGAAGGGCAGCAAGGAGGACATCTTGCGTTAGGTCTTCTGCATCACTAATATTACCGCATTTTTTCATAGCGACAGCAAACAGATACTCTGCGTATTTAATTATTTCTTTTTCCATTGAGGTACCTCTTAAAAGCGCTTTCACCTATAAGTCGCAGATTTTTGAATTGATTCAGTCGTATTATAAAAAATATCACAAAATATACTGTTAAATATTGCAAAAAAGGCGTTCCGTTTTTCCGAAACGCCGAAAAGTATTCGTTAATAGCTTTTTAATCGGTCTGTAAAGGTGATTTGTAACATCAGTTCTCCTCAAGCTTATCAAACAGCGAATCAATGTTGTCAAATACCGGCTGCTTGCCCGCTTTGATGCTTTCTTTGAGCTGTGTGATCTCACCATGCAGTTCATCAACATATTTCTTCGGATAAACAGTCACAGGCATCATACAGATCATACCGTCTTTTTCGTAAACATCGAGCTTGTCGCCTTCGACAAGACCGAGCGACAGTACGATTTCTTTCGGCAATGTGATTTGTGACTTGGTACGAAATTCTGCTAACATATCAAAGCCTCCATAAGTTAGAAATTCTTACTTTCACACTTATTATACGCAAAATTCTCGGATTTGTCAACAGGAAGATCAAGTTTTTTTCTTGATTTCGTCCATTTATTTCTTGTTTTTTGTTTAAACAACATTTTGACGATTCACGTCTTTTATATTTACAAATTCTTTTTGGTCAATATCCGGCATATTTGAAATTCAAAAACATCCTTATCCGCCGGTCGGATTTCCGACTGTGTTTCGTTATATCCTTTTTTTGTGTTTTTCGCTTTCCGCGACTGCGAGCGCGTCGCAGCGTTCGTTCTGCGGATGACCGTCGTGACCTTTTATCCACACGAACGATACCTTGTGCGTTTCAAGCAGCGGGAGCAGCTTTTCCCACAGATCAACATTCAGAGCCGGCGACTTGTCGGCTTTTTTCCAGCCTTTGGATTTCCACGAATACACCCATCTTTTCGTTATCGCGTCGATACAGTATTTGGAATCGCTGTAAAGCGTGACCTCGCACGGCTCTTTGAGGACGGAAAGGGAAGTGATTATCGCGGTAAGCTCCATACGGTTGTTGGTCGTCATATCTTCGCCGCCGGAAAGCTCCTTTTCGATCCCGTTGTGTTCGAGTATCACGCCGTACCCTCCGGGACCGGGATTTCCGCTGCACGCGCCGTCGGTGTATATGTTCACTTTTTTCATAATTTCATATACCTTATATCCTTGCCGGCAAACGCAAACGGGGTGAAGCAGCCGATAAGGCGCGAGAACAGACGCGAGCCGTAGATCGTTTTTATCTTTTCAAGTTCAAGATTGGTTGAAATTATCGTCGGATATCCCGCAACGAGCCGTCTGTTGATAAGCTCCGTAAGCGCCGAAACGGTGTATTCGTTGGCGACCTCCGCGCCCAGATCGTCGATTATGAGCAGATCGCAGTCGTAATACTTGTCCGCCGCGTCGTATGCCGAGGTATAAAGCGCGCGTCTGCAATCCGAGCATATCTTTTGCGCCGAATCATAGACCACGGCCTTTCCTTTTGACGAAACGACGTGACCGATAGCCGCCGAAAGGTGCGTCTTGCCAAGCCCCGTGCTGCCGGTAAAAATAAGGTTGGGGCTGAATTTGCTGAAAGAATAAGCGTATTCGCGGCAGTAGTCGAAGATAGCCTTCATCGTGTCGCGCGGTACCTTGTTCCCGCTTTTTTCGGTCGGGTAGTATTCGAGCGAGAACGTGTCGAAGGTGCAGTATTTCAGCCCGTCGCCGAGCGTGCTTTCGGACGGCAGGACTGCGGCTTCGAGTTCTTTCAGACAGTCGCATTTATCGAGCTTTATATATCCCGTGTCGCTGCATTTCGCGCATCTGAAACGCGGCTTGTCGTAGTCAGCGGCAAATCCCGCAGAGACAAGGAGCATACATCTTTTTTCACGCAGCGTGTTGGCTTCCGCTTTGAGGGAAGCGAGCTTTTCGCTGTTGCTTCCGTTCACGAACATCTGATAGACCATCGCCGAAAGGGCAGCGTCGATCTTTTCCGTTTCGGGGATCTTTTCGTGAAGCTCACGGGTGCGTCTGTCGGCTTCGTTTATGGCGTCCGTTCTTGAACGCTCGAGTATGTATGACGGATTTGCCATTTACTTCACTCCTTTTTTCAGTGCCGCTTCCACAAATTCCGACACGTCAAAGCTGTCTTCGGGCAGGGAAGCGTTCTTGCGGACGGAAGACGCTTCTGCGGCGTCCGAAGCGTTTTTGACACCCATTTTGTGCCAATCGGTAAGTATTTTGTCAAGATACGGGAGCTTGACTTCGCCTATCGTATCTATCATTTTTTCGTAAGCCGTCTTTACGACGTCGAACGGCAGCGAAAATTCCGAAAACCACCTTGCGATGTAGTTTTCCTCTTTCGGCGTAAGCTTGCGCGAACCGAAGCCGCAAAGGGAAATGAAGCGCGAACGGCTCGTTTCGGATTCCTGACGGACGGCAAACAGCTTTTCGAGCTTTTCAAACGTGTCCGCGCCCTCGTCGTAAAGTTCAAGCGCCGTCCTCGTTATATACATCATATTGCCTTTGCCCCTTGCCACGGCGTAGGCGGCGACGGTGCAGACGTAATCGTAATCAAGCCCCGAAAAATGGTACAGGTTGTAAAGCAGGTTTATGTCGTTTTTGTTCAGCACCGTGCCGAGCATATCTTCCATAGACACCTTGAGCGAGGCAAAGGTCGGCTCGGTCTCTATCGCTTTTGCCAGCGTTTCTCCGTCGTAGCTCTGCAAAAGGTCGGTCTGCTTTTTGGGCAGCGGCTTTTTTTCGTTTATCGAAAGCATACCGCAGCCGCACCAATACTCTATCGCGCTTTCAAAATCCTCCCTGCTTATTCCGCAGGCTTTGCTTCCGTCGTCGGCGTTTGCTTCGCTTCTCGACATACAGTAAACGTAGGTCTTTATCTGCGCTTCGGTCGCCGATGCGAGATACGGGACTATTTCGCCCGGCATTATGAAATTGTCACTTCCCGGCGGAGTTATTTTAAAAGTCTTCATAAAATCGTATCCTTAATTATGATATACGGTCGTTCTGCGGCTTTACCGAAAGGACGAGCCTGCTTTTTTCGGCACGGTTGCCGATAATGTCTATCGTGTAGTCAAGCGTCAGCTTTCCTCCCGTGACGCCGATGGTGTTGGTCAGCTCTTTCGTGCGGACTCTCAGCTCCATCGGGTACACGCCGTTGTTGAACACGCAGTTGTGCGTTTTTCCCTGCTCGAAGAACATACCGGAGTCGTCGCCACGGCGAAGCATAACGAGGTCGCTGCCGATAAGGCTCACGCTGGTGGTGATATCGCTTCCTTCCGGCTCCTCCTCGGTGTATTCTATGGTGATGCCGTTCTTTTTCGTCTGTATGAAGCCCGATACCGTGGATTCTCTGACCTCGCTTCTGTTGCTGCCCTCCACGGGATCGTCTATGTATTTATCTGTCTTGATGGTGATGCTTGCGGGTATTTTCATTATTAAAATTCCTCTATATTTATATACGAAACCTTGCTTGCTATGTTTTCGCCGAGAAATGCTTTGCCGAGAGAGGCGAAGCCCTCGGGATCGTCGCTTACGAAAAACGACCTTTGATTTTTGCCCGGTTTTATGCCTTTTTCGCAAAGCGCCTTTGCCGCTTCCTCGGACGAGCTGATAAGCGTCGTTTCCGGCAAAAGCTCGGAAAGTATCGGGGCAAGCAGCGGATAATGGGTACAGCCGAGTATGAGAGACGCCGGCTTTTCGGGGATTATGTCTTCAAGATATTCCTTTGCGGCGGTGACGGCGAGAACGTCATCGGGCTTCACTCTGAAATTTTCAACGAGAGGAACGAAAAGCGGGCAGGCGCGTGACTTTATTTCAACGTCTTTGCCGTATGAGAGTATCGACTTTTCAAATGCTCCGCTCTTGACCGTCGCGGACGTGCCGAGTATGGCGATCTTTCCGTTTCCGCTTACCGCCGTTTCGTAAGCCTTGCGCGACGCCGCGTCAACGACGCCCTCTATCGGGAGATCGAACGTTTCTTTCAGCAGAGAAAGAGAGTTCGACGACACGGTGCCGCAGGCGACGAGTATGGAATCGACATTCTTCGTGAGTAAGAATCTGCAATCCTGAAGCGCGTATCTGTTTATCACGTCGCGGCTTTTTGTGCCGTAAGGGATCCTTGCGGTGTCGCCGAAATATACGATGTCACATTCGGGAAGGAATGAATCGAACGCCTTTACCGCAGTAAGACCGCCGACGCCGGAATCGAATATGCCGATCATCTTTTTGCCTCCGCGGCATAAGAGATAAGCTCGTCAAGAAGGTCGGAGGACGACTTGCCGTAGTAAGCGTTGATCTTCGGGTACATCGAAATGGAGGTGAATCCCGGAAGCGTGTTTATTTCGTTGAAAACTATGTCTTCTCCGTCAACGAAGAAATCCACTCTTGAAAGTCCGGCGCAGTCGAGCGAACGGTAAATGATCTCAGCCTGACGGCAGACGTCTTTTGCGGCTTTTTCCGATATCCTTGCGGGGATGAACGCTTCCGACGTATCGGTTATGTATTTTGTGTCGTAGTCGTAAAATTCGGCGTTGGGCGCTATTTCGCCGCAGCCGACGGCGACGGGATCGGCGTTGCCGATGACCGCGACTTCGACTTCTTTGCCTTTTATCGCTTTTTCGGCAAGTATCTTTGTGTCGTTTTCAAACGCGAGCTTTATTCCGTCTATCAGCATATCGCGGTTTTTGGCTTTCGTGATGCCGACGGACGAGCCGGCGTTTGCGGGCTTGACGAATATCGGATATCCGAACTTTGCTTCGGCTTCGTCCGCGAATTTTTCCGCGTCGAACGACGAGTTGTTTCTTCCGACCAAAAACGGAGCGGTCTTTATTCCTTCTCTTTCGCATATCAGTTTTGCGGTGACTTTATCCATACCGACGGCTGACGCATAGGCGCTGCTTCCGACGAACGGGATACCGGCAAGCGTGAAAAGCCCCTGCATAGTGCCGTCTTCGCCGTTTTTGCCGTGAAGCACGGGGAACACTGCGTCTACGCGGTGAACGTCAAACGTCTTTTCCGCTTTGTTGAAGGTGAGATACCCGTGGTGAACGGTGCAGGGAGAGATCACGGCGGGAACGAGGTTTTCCTTGTCGTCTTCCCAGGTGTCGTTTTTTATGTTTTCAACGCTTCCGTTGTAAAGATACCATACGCCTTTTTCGGTGATCCCGATCGAAGATACGTCGTATTTGTTTCTGTCAAGATTTTCGATAACGAACGAAGCGGACACGCACGACACCTTATGCTCTGTCGATGCGCCGCCGAACAGTACGCAGATATGCTGTTTCATATTATGTGATTCCTTTCGGCAAGTGTTTTGTATTGAATGTATACTATCGTACTATATAATATATCACATAGATTCGTTATTGTAAAGTACAAAAACAAAATTGTGAGACAAAAAACAAATTTGTGACATAACGGGAACTGTCTTTTCACAATATATATTAAGGAGGAAAATGATATGACAGAAGAAAAAACATCCGACAAACCCGAGACCAAAGCGGAAGACATTGAAAAAAGCGGAGCGATAACCACCGAAAAGGAACGCGGAGCGATCCACGCGATAATAATCGCGGGTCAGATAGAGGGACATTACACACTCGGCGACCAGACGAAAACCACGAAGTACGAGCAGTGCATACCACAGCTTGTTGCAGTCGAGGAAAGCGAAAAGATCGGCGGTCTTCTCGTACTGCTCAACACTATGGGCGGCGACGTCGAAGCGGGGCTTGCGATAGCCGAGCTTATATCAGGAATGACCAAACCGACCGTATCTCTCGTGCTCGGCGGCGGGCACTCCATCGGCATACCGCTTGCCGTATCGGCGAAAAGATCGTTCATAGTGCCGTCGGCGACGATGACGCTCCACCCCGTGAGGACGAACGGGCTTGTGATAGGCGTTCAGCAGTCGTTCAGCTATTTCACCCGTATGCAGGAACGCATCGTGCGTTTCATCACGTCAAATTCACGTTCGTCCGCCGAAAAGCTGTATTCGCTTATGAACCGCACCGATCAGATGACGACCGATATCGGAACGGTGCTTGACGGCAGGGAAGCGGTTGATGTCGGACTCATAGACGCGGTCGGCGGTCTCGGCGATGCCGTAAAATGTCTGAAAGAGATGATAAAAAATGATTTGCGTCAAAAAATGTCTTGACAAAGTTTTTCCTTGATAGTATAATCAAAGCGGAATAAAATTTCGGAGGTGGCGGAATATGAAGCGTTTTCAAAGGCTTGTTTCTTTCTGCTGCCTCTTTTTGCTTGTTTCGTCATTTGCTTTTCTGATGAGCGCCGAAAGTACGGTCGTCGGCGATATCGACGGCGACGGTGACGTTGACCGCTACGATGCGCTTCTCGTCTGCGACTACGTTTCCGGGTATGGTTTTCTTTCGTACGAGCAGCTCGATCTTGCGGATATCGACGGCAACGGCAGAGTGACGATAGGCGACGTGGCGCTCATACTTCACAAGGCGGAAGGCAGACTTGATACATTGCCGTTCATTCCTTACGAAAAAGGCTGCTTCACGCTGTTTTCGCTTCCGGAAAAGACAGAATATTCCGAAGGAGAGGCATTTGACGAAAACGGACTTTCCGTCGGAATGAGATATTACAACGGCGATACGGTCGTTTTCGACGATTATACCTGTTACGGTTACGATCCGACACCCGGTGTGAAAGTCATCACCGTCGAAAAAGACGGATTCAAGGCGTCTTTTACGGCGGTCGTCTATCCCGTTCAGCCGGAACGCCTCGTTATCGCATCCGCACCGCTTAAAACGGAGTATTCCGCAGGCGATGAGCTTGACCTTACCGGACTTTCGGTAGACGCGGTAATGAGCGACGGATCGTCACGCACCATTGACGATTATACCGTTGACGGCTTTGAATCGGAACCGGGGACTTACGAAATAACGATAAAATACCGTATGAAGACCGTTTCATTCAATGTGACGGTGAACTGATCGCGTTTTTCACGTCCGAAAACACCTATTTTGGACAGTGCGTTAAAAAATCGAAATAAATTGTGAATGAATTTTGTGATTTTTCTTGACAAATATATTTTGCTGTGTTATACTCTAATCACCAATTGATCCAATGTGCGCTTTTTTTGCTTTTTGCGCTACGAAAGGATGTTTAACGTGAAGAAATTATTTGCTGTAATGCTTGCCGTGATTCTGACAGTATCGTGTTTCACTTTCTCTTCGTTTGCTGCCGGCTCACTTAAAGTTACGGCAACCGTTTCCGAAGCAAAAGCGGGCGAGAACGTTTCGCTTACGCTTGAGCTTACTTCGATCCCTACCGGAAACGTAAACCTTATCCATTTCAAAGTTACATACGACAGTTCCGTTTTTACTCTTAACGGTGTCAACAGAAAAGAAGCCGTTCCTGCTTCTTCCACCATTCCCTCGGATATCGAGATCACCGCGGTGGCAGACGGAAATACCATAGATGTCTACCTCATCAACTGGAACAGGATCGAAGGCAAGGGCAATTCCGCTTTTGCGGCTTCGCAGAACATCACTTTTTCCTTTAAGACCAAGCTCGGTATGGAAGGCAAGAGCTATTCGTTCTCTCTGACCGAAGTATACCACGGACTTGATGCAAAGATTCTCAAAGATGATTGCAAGGTCGGCAGCGGCGTGAGCGCCTCCGGCAAAGTAAAAGAAGCGGCGATCATCCGCGGCGATATGGACGGCAACGGAACGAAAGACACAGCCGATGCGATCTATCTCCTGCGCCATACGATGCGCGAAAGCAAATATCCCCTTGATCAGAACGGCGACGTCAACGGCGACGGCGAAAAGAACACTTCCGATGCCATTTATCTTCTCCGCAACATAATGCGTCCGACAAGATATCCTCTTGCAGACTGATTATAAAAAATACAAATAAAAAAATAAAAAACACCAAAAGGAGAAAAAACATGAAAAAAACACTGTCACTTATCCTTGCAGTTGTTCTTGTCCTTGCTTGTGCGCTTACCGCAGTACAGGCAGAAGGTCCTACTGTAAGCGTAAGCAACCCCACTGCAGAAGCAGGTGAAAACGTTGCACTTGAGTTCACTTTTGCAAACTTCCCCAATATCTCTGGCTATGGCCTCTTCCTTGACGGCGTTGATGAAGGTCTTACCGCTGTTTCCGGCAAAAACAACATCGGTTCCCCTACACTCAATGACTTTACCGCAACCGATGGTCTTGTTTGCGCATTCGATGGCGCAATCGACCTCAATGGTAACGTGGCCACTTTAACTTTTAAAGTTGATGATGCTGCAGCTGCCGGCGAATATCAGGTGGAAATTTACTATTCCGTTGAATCTCCTGAATTTTCTGCTAATGAAACCGGCACCATTTTCGCTACCATCACTGTTGAAGGCGAAGCTCCCGCTTCTTCCGAAGAAACTTCCGAAGAACCTGCTCCCGCAATCAAAGTAAACAAATCCGAAGTCAAAGCAGGCGGAACAGTCGAAATCGAAGTTACTCTCGAAAACTTCGGCGAACAGACCGCTCTCGCTCTTGAATACACTTTCGATGAAACCGCATTCGAATTCGTAAGCGGCGAATGGAAATTTGAATCTGCTTCCATCGCCGACGGCGAAAATCCCGCTGTTGTTGCTTTTGATGAACCTACCGATGTAAACGGTCTTGTATTTGTTCTCGTTCTCAAAGCTCTTGACACTGCAGACGGCGATTACACCGTTGATTTCTCTCTCATTACCGAAAGTGATAAAGAAAACGCAGTTACCGCTTCTGCTGAAGTAGAAGTTGAACCCATGCCCGTTCCCGAAGAAGTCGTTCTTCCCGTTGTTCCCGCAAGAGCTTATACTCTCAACTGTGGCAACGGAGATCTTTACACCGATATCAATCTGACCTGTGCCGATGGTATGCTTGATCCCGGTACCGAATACTACATCGCAAAAGTTTACGAAAACGGCGCTTGTGAAGTTTACACCAACGACGACAGAGAAACCCTTCTCGGTTACACTACCATCTCCTTCTTCGTACAGCTCGGCGAAGAAGAAATGGCTCTTGAAGAAATCGTTGCTGACGACGAATACACTTCTTACATCAGACCTGACGGCGAAGAATACGGCTCCACCGATCCCGAAGACGTTTGCTACGTTGTTTTCAAAGGCGACGAATTCGTTCAGGCATTCTATCCTGTAAGCGATTGCTACAAACTCGGCTGGTTCAACACCGAAGACCTCTACGGCGAAGAATCCAGCGAATCTTCCGAAGAACCTTCTGAAGAACCCTCCGAAGAGCCCTCTGAAGAACCTTCTGAAGAACCCTCCGTTGAACCTTCTGAAGAACCTTCCGTTCCTCCTACGCCTCCTCAGGGCGATGCCGGAATGATCGCACTCGCAATCGTTTCCGTTGTTACTCTTGCAGGGGTTGTGGTTGTTAAAAACCGCAAATAATTTCTGACTTGTTC
>JAZUKE010000025.1:0-8190 GCA_045643125.1 Eubacteriales bacterium | reverse complement strand
CAGGAAACGAAGCAAAGGACTACGCAGAGAACAAGAAACAATACAAGATACTTTTTCATTGCTGTTACTCCTTTTGGTTTATTTTTATGATAGCGAAAATCGTGATTGAAGTTAGTGGGCATATAAACACCGGCATCTGTCTGTTGGACAAGGGTGTTGATCTTTATTCCGATGCAGCATCTTCTTAATTAATTTCGTAAATATTCTATCATTTGTAACTGAAAAAATCAACATTTTTTTGCAAAATGACGAAACAAATTTAATGATTTATTTTTCCGTATTTTATGTTGAACGAAGGGTTGAAAAAGACAATTCCGTGTGATATAATCCGAATATTACATAGTTATATGATTACAGTTTGGGAGAACAAACGATGAAAAAACTGCTGAACAAAAAAAACACACTGATTTTTTTGGTTTCTTTATTTGTATTTTTCGTACTGACCGTCGTGACGAATAAATATTTGTCCGTGTTTACCGTGTCGAGCGTGCGTATTTCCGCATCTCTCAATCCCGTTCTCGGTATATTATTCGGTTGGCCTGCGATAATCGGCTGTGCCGTCGGTAATTTTATATCGGATCTTGTCTCCGGTTGGGGTATCGTGACAGCTCTGCTCGGATTTCCCGCGCAGATACTGTACGGTTTCATACCGTATTTCCTGTGGCGTCGTTATGTAAGATGCAATTCTCATATCACTCGCCTTGACAATCCCAAAAAGGTGTCAGTCTATTTGCTCATCACTCTCATCGACACCGTTTTTATCGGACTTGCGGTCGGGTTCATTCAGTACGTCGCTTCGCAGAATGAATTTCTTCGCAGTGCGTTCTTTGCGTTCATCAACGATTTCAGCGCCTGCGTTTTCTTCGGCTTGCCGATCCTCTCGCTGTCCGATCTGATCTATTCAAAGTATATCCATAAAGGAAAGAGAAAGCTCTCTTTCAATGAGATCATCATTCTGTTGACAAGCGCTCTTGAGCTTCTTGCTTTTGCCGTCATCGCTTTTACCGTATGCGTCAGCCGCAAAGGCGATCCCACGGTCGATGTATGGTCGGATATTTTCGTTTACTCCCTTATCGCAATCGCTGCTTTTACCGTCGTTTCTTTCGTCGTAATGGGTATATTCGGCGCGATCAGAAAGAAACATCTGGGACTGCGTATAATCGAAAAACCGAACGGAACGATCTTCGCGGACGAAAAGAGAAGTATGGAATTCGTTTCGTTCCCAGGTCAGTCTCCCGAATACCGTGTGAAATCCGACTGCCTCGGCTATTCGCTCGAAAACGCACAGGCTAAGATGGTGCCTTCGTATGAAAACGCCTGGTACGCGATTTTGTCCAATCAGAAGGGCTGCCCGATGAAATGCGCTTTTTGCGATTGTCCTTCTTACGGGTATTACGGCAATCTTTCCGTTGAGGATCTCAAATATCAGATCAATACGATAGTCGATAACACCGGTTCCACTCACACAAAGAGGTTTGAAGTCGATTTTATGGGAATGGGCGAGCCGACGCTCAATCCCGATATACTCAGATTCATCGGATCTGACTTGCAGAACGAAATTCTGAAAAAGGTCGATGCCGACGTCATCATCCCGTGTGTCTCCACAATGTTCCCGAAAAACGCCGATGCTGTGGAAAAATGGCTTACGGAGTATTGCAGGATAAAGAACGAAGTTTACGACGGAAACGCCGAACTGCAGTTCAGTATATGCACGACTGATGAAGAAGAAAGAAACAGGATTTTCAGAAATATGTCGCTTTCTCTTAAAGAGATCGCGGAAATAGGCAAAGCTCTGCCGATGCCGAAGGGCAGTAAATACAGACTGAATTTCCCGGTAACAAAGGATACCGTCATCGACGCAAAAGTGATCGACGGTTTGTTCGACAAAAACAAGTTTGCGATCAAGCTGACGCCGGTACACAGCACGTTCAACGCAAAGGACAACGGTTTCAGGATCACTACCGAATACCACGCATACGAAGTCTTTGAGCCGATCGAAAAGGCGTTTCTCGATATCGGTTGGGACGTGTTCGTATATCTGGAAAAGAAGGGCGAGGACGAGGATTCGCTGACCTGCGGCAACCTGTTACTGTCGAACATCAGCGAAAAACTGACCGAAACACCCGCGGAAAAAAAGCGTGTCGGCATCGTTGTTGCCATAGAGCTGAATGCGATCTTCAAGCTTTACCCCAAATATAAGGAACTCGGCGATTCTGCCGGATTCAAGGTACTCCTTGTCGAGAGAGACAATTATTCATTATATATTGCGCAGTCCGGGATGGGCGAGTGTGCCGCGTCTGCCGCCTGCCAGCTTCTTATTTCAAAATATAACGTATCAAAGATCATAAATTTCGGAGTTGTCGGCGGACTTACGCGTGATATGAAGCAGCTCAAGGTGTGTCTTGTGGAAAAGGTCGTACATTACAAATACGACTGCTCGGAATTTATGCCGCTTGTGAAGGGGCAGGTCGTCGGATATGATTCGACCTTTATCAAGACGAACGAAAACCTTGTGAAAAAGGCGCTGTCGCTGAACGGGGAACTGCGTCTTGTCACCTGCTGCTCGGGCGATAAATTCATAGGTACGGAAGAGGAAAAGACGTTCCTTCACGATACCTTCAAGGGCGATATCTGCGATATGGAATCCGCGGGCATCGTTCTGACCTGCGACGCAAACAAGATCCCGTGCGTTCTGTTCAAAGCCGTTTCCGACGGTCTTGCGGACGGTGCGGAAGGCTTTTATGCCGAGCTTGATAACGCATCCGAGAAGTGCCTGAGGATCGCTGACGGAATACTCGACCAGATCGCCGCAGTGGAGCAGTAAAAATTATGGAAAAAATCGAAACGATCACGCTTTTTGACGGAAGCGTAACGAAAATAAAATATTCATATCCCGAAACGGGATCGGTCAAAAAGCTTGTTATCTATGTGAACGGCTCCGGTCAGAACACTTACGACAACAAGCGAAAACATCCGAACGGCGGATTCTTCAATTATCACGATTATTTCAGAAACGAGTTTTTGAAGCAGAACGCGGCGTATTGTACATATAACACACGCGGAATTGATATGGGCGATATCGAGCCGCTTTACGTTTCGGTGGACGAGGAAGAGTATAAAAAATACAAACCGCAAAACAGCGTAAAGGACATTGAGTGCATAATAAAGTATCTCACCGATTTGCCGATATTTCACGAAGCAAAGATTTATTTGTTCGGCTGGAGCGAAGGAACGATCATTGCACCGCTCGTCGCTCTGCGGAATAACGTGAGAGTAGATGCGCTGCTGCTTGCCGGGTATTGCAATGAAAATCTTAAAGACGATTTCATCTGGCAGTTAAGCGGTAATTCCACGGTTATGTTTATGAGAAAGTACTTTGATAAAGACAGAAAAGGATATATCAGCAAAGCGGATTATGAATCTACGGACGAAAAATGCAGACAGATAAAAGAAAAGGTGTTCGGCAATGCGGCGTTTGAAGATTTAGATCGGAATTCCGACGGAAAAATCGACGCATCCGATTTTGCAGAAGCACAGAAACCTTATCTTGATGAGATCCTTGATGCCATTGAAAGAAATGACGACGAATGGCTCAGAACAAAATATATCAACCCGATTGTCAAACTGACTTCCGGGTGGTTCAAAGAGCATTTTTCACTTGAACCGACAAAAAACGTACTGCCGAAGCTCGATTTGCCGATACATATTTTTCAGGGCGAATGTGACGGAGCCTGTCCGGCGAAATACGCCGAAGACATACGCGACGATTTTGAAAAGCTCGGGAAGACCAATCTTAACGTCCATATATTCGAGTATTCCGATCACGATCTGAACTTCGCGGATTGGCTGATGACCGGAAAGATCCCGACGGGCATACAAACCATTTTTGACGTTGTAAAGGAATTGTAACTAACTATGCCACCCACATTACGGAAAGCAACCGAAAACGACATATATCCCGTTGTTGCGCTTTATAAAGACGCTGCAGGCAGGGAAGGCTGCACCTGGAACGCGTATTATCCGACGTCCGACGATGCGGCTTACGACAACGAAAAAGGCTGTCTTTACGTTTACGAATCCGACGGAAAGATCATCGGCGCCGTTTCGGTCATATATGAAAACGAGCTTGACGATATGGAATTCTGGAAAGTGAAAGAAAACGTCCGCGAGATCGCGCGCGTCACGATATCGAAAGAATATTCGGGACACGGATATGCGGCAAGTATGGTAGGCAGTCTTTTGAATGTTCTTTCCGGCAAAGGCTGCAAAGCGGTACATATACTCGCCGCAAAATGCAATAAGGCAGCGCTCAGGACGTACGAAAAACTCGGCTTTGAATTCGTCGGCGAATGCTTTATGTACGGAAACGATTATTTCGCTGCCGAAAAAATACTGTAACGGAGAAAGTTATGACCAATAAAGAAATACTTGAGATCGCGCTGACTCAGTCGGCGTACGATCTTTCCTGCACTCCCGAGGACCTTATGAACGGAAAACGTACGGTTGTGATATCCGAGCCAAACGAAAAAGCAAGAAAATATCTCACGCTTCCGTTTATATGCAATATAGTCACCTACGGCAGCGGCGTTGTCGCCTCGACAACGGCGGAACACTCGAGTACAGTTCAAAAATACATTGATTCATACGATGTGTGTCATTTGTTCGAAACGCCGAATCTTCATGTTCTCAATGATTATTTTGAAAAATACAACTGCCGGGTCTGTTTTATGGCGGAGTATTTTCTGCCCGATATGAACAGACTCAAAAAACCTGACTGTAGTTATCAAATTCGTCTTATTGAGAAAGACGAGATTTCGGAGCTTTATAAACCGGAATGGTCAAACGCACTTTGCGAAAAGCGCAAGGAGCTTGATGTTCTTGCCTTCGGAGCATTTGACGGCGGAGAACTTGTCGGTCTTGCGGGATGCTCCGCAGACAGCGATACAATGTGGCAGATAGGTGTCGACGTAAAGAACGGATACCGCAGACAGGGGATCGCGTCGGCTCTTACGTCGCATATCGCACTCAAAACGCTCGAAATTGACAAGGTTCCGTTTTACTGTGCCGCGTGGTCAAATATCGCGTCGGTGCGCAATGCGATACGTTCCGGCTTCAGACCGTCTTGGGCGGAAATGACGGTAAAGGAAAATAACTTTGTCGCAAATATGAATAATTTGCCAATTTGAAACAGCGCGTACCGTAAAACTTCGTAGTTTGACGGAATACCGCAAAAAAATTGAGTTTCTTTCAAAAAAATGAAGCAAAGCGTATTGACAAATTCACTATTTTGTGATAAAAATATTCTGTTATTTGTCTGAATACAACTCGTTATATGACCGTATAATCGAATATAAAGGCAAACCTATTCTAAAACGAACGGAGTATATTTTATGATCATCGGAACAACCAAAGAGCTTAAAAATCACGAATACCGCGTAGGGCTTACGCCTGACAACGTATTGGCATACACGGCGAAAGGACATACCGTTCTTGTCGAAACTCACGCAGGCGAAGGCGCGGGATTTTCCGACGAGGATTACAAATGGGCAGGTGCCGAGATCGTTGCCGAGAGTGCGGAAGTATTCGCGAGAGCCGATATGATCGTAAAGGTCAAGGAACCCGAAGAATGCGAATATAAATATCTCAAAAAAGATCTTATCCTTTATACCTATCTCCACCTTGCACCCAACCCGTCGCTCGCAGACGCGCTTATGAAAAAAGGTGTCAAAGCAGTTGCTTTTGAAACTATCACCGACGCAAGCGGAAACCTTCCCTGTCTGCGTCCTATGAGCCAGATCGCCGGTCGTCTTTCCATTCAGGAAGGCGCAAAGTATCTTGAAAAAGAGTACGGCGGCAGAGGCATCCTCCTCGGCGGTGTTCCCGGCGTACAGAGAGGTAAGATCGTTATTATAGGCGGCGGTGTCGCAGGAACCTATGCCGCAAAAGCCGCAGTCGGCATCGACGCGCAGGTAACGCTTCTCGATATCAACCCCAACAGACTTGCATATCTCGAAGACATCTTCGGTGCGTCCGTAACAACGCTCTATTCCACCGAAGCGAATATAAGAAAAGCACTTTCCGAAGCCGACCTCGTTATCGGCTCCGTACTCGTACCCGGCGGTTCGACGCCCAAACTTGTCAGACGCGAACATCTCAAACTTATGAAAAAAGGCGCCGTCATCGTTGATATCGCCATCGACCAGGGCGGATGCTGCGAAAGCAGCCACGTCACCGTACACGACGATCCCATATTCATCGAAGAGGGAATCGTTCACTACTGCGTAGGCAATATGCCCGGTGCCGTTCCTCATACCTCCACCGTTGCACTTTCAAACGCTACGTTCCGCTACGGTATGATGATTGCCGAAAACGGTCTTGAAAAAGCGGTCACGCTCGACAAAGGGCTTGCAAACGGTCTTAATATCTACAACGGTATGTGTACCAACGCAAACGTTGCAAAGGCGCTCGGACTTGAATTCGTCGCTCCCGAGATCGCTGTTGCAAAATAAATATAAAAATTATACCTGCCCGTAAAAAGGCAGGTATTGTTTTTGATATCATTCATTCCATTTCGGCGGATTTTTATACGATCCGTTATGTTTCAGATACGCATAGTTGCGTAGTACAGCCATCCAGCTGCAGTATGCGGTGCGGTTTATATGGCACCCGCAGCCGCCTTCTCCGTTGTCAATGCAGTATTTGTCTTCAAGAACACCGCCGACGGACGTGCAGGAAGTTATGTCGATAAAGTCCATACCGTATTTGCTGCAATAATCAAGTATTTTGTTGTTGAGCTTTGTTATGTTTGCGTTAGTCAGACGGTAGTTCTTTTTGGTATATGCGGTGTTGAAATCGTCAACGAGATAAGTATTTGAAAGAAAAACGATGCGCACGGACGGGCAGAGCGCTTTAATGGATTCAAACAGCTTTACGGTATACTTGTAAGTACCGTCCACCCCGTTGAGCCCAAGTTCGTTGAGCGCCATTCCCTGGATATAAACTGTATTGCATCCCGATGCTTTGACGGCTTCGGCGCAGGTCATTTTTACTCCATTATAATAAGGATGCAGCGATTGGTCTGAAGACAGATCGGAAACGGGGAGAGAGTTATGATAAGCCGAAAAACTGCCGGAAGTGAAAAACATTGCGTTTCCGAGGAAGGACGGATAATATGACCGCATATAATCGACGTAATTTTTGAAATGCATCGTCAGCGAATGACCGATGAAAAGCGAGTTGTTGAAATAGCTGTCGTATGTCGATTTTCCTATCGTGCTGACGGAATAGCCGCGCACATCCGCATAGGGAATGGAGTAAGCGCTTCCGAGAAAAGCGGTATTACCGAGAATATATGAACGTATAAACTCGTAGTCATTTGAATTCACGTTTCCGTTTCCGTCAACGTCCGCATATATTCCGGCATCATTTTTAAGAACATATTTTCCGCTTTCGGAAAGACGCAGTGCTATGTAGTCGTTCATATTCACGCGTCCGTCCGAGTCGATGTCGCAGCATAAACGGGACGCAAAAACTGGAAAAGCGGTAAGACAGAAAATTATGACAAGCAAGACAAAAGATATGATTTGTTTTTTCATATATGCCGTCCATTTTATATATGTTTTGTTTGTATTATAACACCATTGCGAGCAATGTCAATATGGTTTTACATACGACAAAACCGATTTTTCTATTGACTTGACACGACAAATGTTATATAATCCACATAAGGAGTGATGAAATTGGCAGGATATCAGAAATTGGAAGTCCTCATCCGTGAGGAGATCGACGAGCTTGTCGAAGAGGGCAGAGATATAGACAAAGAAAGCGCTTTGAAAAAGGTCGACGAATGTAAAGGCAATATTCAAAAACTGAATGAACTTTACGATGAGTTCGTCTCTCTTCCGTATAAAAAAGATTTTCCGTACTTTGAGCCGAGCGAATACGATGAAATAATCAAAGAATCGTCTCCGGTGACCGATGCGGAAGACACGGAAATACCGTTTTCAAAATATCACGGAGCGTGGCTCGGCAGATGTGTCGGCTGTGCGCTCGGTCAGCCGGTCGAACTTTGGACGTCGGAAGGGATAAGCGAATGGTACAAAAACGCCGGAAAATATCCCATGGACGGCTATGTGCCCACACATTCGGGCGATAAAGTCAACAACGGTCAGGCAACCGACGAAAATATCA
>JAZUKE010000024.1:0-18150 GCA_045643125.1 Eubacteriales bacterium | reverse complement strand
ACAAACACAAGGTACACGAATTCATCGTAAAACACTTCGGTGAAGGCTGGGGCAGCGAGACCGATACCGCATTCACGCGCTTCCCCGTTTCCTGCTTCATCGCCGTTGATAAAAATACCAAAGAAGTCATCGGTTTTGCCGGTTACGACTGCACTCTTCGCGGATTTTTCGGTCCCACGGGCGTCGATCCCGAAAGACGCGGCGAAGGTATAGGAAAAGCCCTGCTTCTCAAATGCCTTGAAGCAATGAAAGACGAAGGCTACGGATATGCGATCATAGGCAGCGCCGGTCCCATTCATTTCTATGAAAAATGCTGCGGCGCCGAGATCATCGAAAATTCGATCCCCGGAGTTTACGATGATCTTATCTGACAATTATTTATTCTAAGGAGCAAAAATATATGAAAAAATTACGCGCAGGCGTCATCGGCGCCACCGGTATGGTAGGACAGAGATTCATCACTCTGCTCAACGAACATCCCTATTTTGAACTTACGCATCTTGCGGCAAGCGCATCTTCCGCGGGCAAAACCTATGAAGAAGCCGTCAAAGGCAGATGGAAACTGAAAGAAGCCTGTCCCGAATTTGTAAAACAGATGACCGTTTACGACGGTGCCGATATAGAAAGCGCAAAAAAGGACTGCGATTTTGTTTTCTGTGCAGTCGATATGCCGAAGGATCAGATAAAAGCGCTTGAAGAAGCTTATGCAAAAGCGGAGATCCCGGTCGTTTCCAACAACTCCGCAAACCGCTGGACTCCCGACGTGCCGATGTTCATTCCCGAAATCAACTCCGCTCACGCCGAAATGATAGAAATTCAGAAAAAGCGTCTCGGCACGAAAAAAGGCTTTATCGCCGTCAAGCCGAACTGCTCTATCCAGTCTTACGTTCCCGCTCTCACTCCGCTGCTCGATTTTGAGCCGGAGCTTGTCACCGTCACCACCTTCCAGGCGATCTCAGGGGCCGGCAAAGTATTCGACACCTTCCCCGACATACTCGACAACGTTATCCCGTATATCGGCGGTGAAGAAGAAAAGAGCGAAAAAGAGCCGCTCAAGATCTGGTCGAAGATCGAAAACGGCGTATTCGTAAACGCCGAAAAGCCCGTCATCTCCGCTCAGTGCATCCGCGTTCCCGTTTCCGACGGACACCTTGCCACCGTATCGGTCAAGTTCAAAACAAAGCCCGCCAAAGAAGAAATACTCCGCCGTTGGGCTGAATACAAGGGACTCCCGCAGGATCTTGAGCTTCCGCACGCTCCCAAGCAGTTCATAACCTATATGGAAGAAGACAACCGTCCGCAGACCAAACTCGACCGCGACATTTACGGCGGTATGGGTATCACGGTCGGCAGACTCAGAGAAGACTGCATTTTCGATTACAAATTCGTCTGCCTTTCCCACAACACTCTGCGCGGTGCCGCAGGCGGCGCGATGCTCAGTGCCGAAATGCTCTATAAACTCGGATATTTGTATTGACGCCCATTAAACAATAACAAAACACGCCCTTTCCGCATATATTACGGATAAAGGGCGTGATTTTTTATGAAATGCAAATTCAAATTTGTCGGGTACTGTACTCTTGCATTCGGTGCGGGAGTTATGCTTTCGTGTCTGCTCCCCGCAAAAGCGATGCTGTTCGTATCGGCTGCCGCGCTGCTTGCCTCGGGAGGAATAATCACATTTACATAAAGGGGAATGAGAGATATGAAAATCTACGTTATCAAGCCGCCTCGCATATTCCGTCCGCTTCTGCTCAGAATAGCGTCAAGAAAGAGGAAAAAGAAAGCATAAAAGGCAGTTGAATTATTTGCGTATCTCGCTTCTCTTTATCTTTCCGCTTATCGTCTTGGGCAGGCTTTCGACAAATTCGATAATGCGCGGATATTTGTAGGGCGCGGTATGTGTCTTTACATAGTTCTTTATCTCGGTCTTGAGTTCTTCGGACGGCTCGATGCCGTGAGTCAGAACTATCGTCGCCTTTACGACCTGACCTCTTATCTCGTCGGGTGCGCCGGTGACGGCACATTCGAGAACGTAAGGCAGCTCCATAAGGACGGATTCTATCTCGAACGGGCCTATGCGGTAGCCGGAAGACTTGATGACGTCGTCAACACGTCCGACGTACCAATAATAGCCGTCCTCGTCGCGCCATGCGGTGTCGCCGGTATGATACCAGCCGTCGTGGCGCACTTCGGAGGTTTTGTCGGGATTGAGGTAATAGCAGTCAAACAGCCCCGGTACTTCCTTTTCGGTGGAAATGACGATCTCGCCGACCTTACCGACCGAGCAGAACTCGCCGTTTTCGTCCATAAGCTCGACCTTATACTGCGGATTCGGTTTGCCGATGGAGCCGACCTTGGTTTCGGTGCCGTAAAAGTTGCCGATGACGACGGTGGTCTCGGTCTGACCGAAAGCTTCGCGCAGTCCGATGCCCGTCGCCTGGCGGAATTGATGGAATACTTCGGGGTTAAGCGCTTCGCCCGCTATCGTCGCGTGCTGCAAGGTGGAAAAATCGTATTTCGTGAGGTCTTCCCTGATGAAGAAACGGTACATCGTGGGAGGAGCGCAGAACGTGGTTATGCCGTATTTGGAGAACAGCGGAAGAATGTCGTCGGCTGCGAACTTGTTGAAGTCGTAAACGAAAACGCAGGTCTCGCACAGCCATTGACCGTAGAGCTTGCCCCAAAGCGCCTTGCCCCAACCGGTGTCTGCGATAGACAGATGTATGCCGTTGGGATCGACGTTGGGCCACCATCTTGCGGTGACGATATGACCGAGCGGATACGTTGCCTTGTGGAGCGTGATCTTGGGATATCCCGTAGTCCCCGAGGTAAAGAACATTATCTGCGGATCGTCCTTTGAGGTTTCGATACGTTCGAGCGTGTCGGGATAAAGAGCGATCGTCTGATTGAAGGTCTTCCAGCCCGGTCTTTCGCCGTTGGCGATTATTTTTGTTTTAAGTGTCGGGCATTTCGTCTCGGCTTGTTCGACCTGTTCGGGACATTTGTCATCTGCGGTGCAGACGATCGCCGTCACCTTTGCGGCGTTGAAGCGGTATTCGTAATCGTGCGCCATAAGCAGACTCGTTGCGGGTATGGCGACGGCGCCTATCTTGTGGAGCGCTATCATTGCGATCCAGAACTGATAATGGCGCTTGAGGACAAGCATTACCTTGTCGCCCTTCTTGATGCCAAGCCCCAGGAACATATTGGCAGCTCTGTTGGAAAGCAGGGATATATCGCGGAACGTGAAGTCTTTTTCTTCTTTTGTGGCCGAAAGCCAGAGCAGCGCGCGCTTTTCGGGTATCTTCTTTGCCAGCTCGTCCACCACGTCGTAGCCGTAGTTGAAGTTTTCGGGGATCTTGAAACTGATATCCTTGAGTGCGCCGTTTTCGTCTGTCGTTTCATCGACGAACTTTTTATAAATGAGGTCGTCGTATCTGTATTTGTCGTTCGGCTTGGTTTTGTCTTCTTCTGCGATCTCGGCGGAATCGTTCTCGGTGGAATTGTCCTTGAGTACGACGGAAAGGAAGGTGCAGTCGTTGCCTTCGGCGGCGACCATACCGTGACGGTGCGACGAATCGTAGCAGATCGAATCGCCTTCGCGCAGATATTCGATATGCCCGTCAAGCTGGACCTTCAGCACACCTTTTATTACATAGTCTATTTCCTGCCCCTTGTGGGTAGTGAGAGCGATCGGCGTACATTCAAGGAACGGATCGTATTTTGCGGTGACGACGAACGGCTCGGCTATTCTGTTTTTGAGATACGGCGCTATATGGCGGTACTCAAATTCCGAGCGGCGCTTGATAAGCATACCTTCGCCCTTGCGGGTAAGGTTGTAGAAGGACAGCGTGGGATTCGAGCCGCTGACAAGCTCGGAAATATCCATACCGAGTTTCTTTGAACATTTGAAAAGAAACGCAAACGAAAAATCGTTATCGCCGTTTTCGAGAGTTCTGTAAACGTCGGGTGAAACATCGGCAGCCTTTGCCATTTCTTCCACAGAGATATGGAGTATGTCGCGCGCCCATTTAAGACGTTCGGCTATCATTTTTTGCTGTTCCATAAAAAATACACCTCAAAATAAAAAATTTACCTTGTCCCTGCAAAGAGACAAGGTAAAACCCCTGCTTGTAAACCACTCCTGCAAAAGCGTCTGTCAACGCCTTTCCGTTATACGGCGGAAAATACCGTCACCGCTTGAATATCGGCAGTGCTGCTCAAAGGTGATAAGTAGGACGTTCTTTTACTGCCTCGCACCAAAACGGCAGCTCTCTGAAAAAGTGTCACGCCGAACCCGTGTCCTCATCAACGCATTTATATTAAAACAAGATGTTTTATATATAGCACTATTTTTGACATTTGTCAATACTTTTTCAAAAAAATGCTGTGCGCGCAAATTTATTTTTGCTTTGTTTCAAACGCAAACCTACAACCGGGATATGCTTCCACACTCCAACCGGTTTTCGCTTTTCTGTCGCGGACGACGTGATATCCGGTATATCTGATACATCCGTTTATGTCTATTTCAAGAGATGCAAACGAATGATCTTCTTCTCCGATGCAGCCGCTGTGGAGTACGGTAAAGCTGTCCTCCTGCCACAGAACGTCTTTCGTATCCGCTTTTGCGTGCGTATGTCCCGTGAGCAAGACCGCTTCGGGATAGTTCTTCAGACTATTTGCGATCGTATCCGATGTCCAGCGTACTTTCTCATCGTATTCCGTACCGACAACCGTATTTCGCGGAGGGGTGTGAGTGATAATGAATACCGGTTTGCCCGCGTCCTCGGAGCTGCGTATCTTATCAAGCTCTTTCGTCATATTTACAAGCGACTGATAGCCGTGATCTCCGTCCACACCTGTAACCGATATAAAATGTATACCGTTTATCGAAGTATGATAGAATCCTTGTGTCAGCATAGCCTCTGTCGGAGTAAGACTTGTGTCGTGATAAACATAACTGCCGAGTATTTCTTTGAAAAGGTTGTAATCAACAAAAACCTTCTTGCCTGAAAGCTCGTTATCGACAGGCTCTTTGCCGTTTGTGCACCAATCGTCGTGGTTGCCGACAGTGGGAATAAGCTCGGTTTTTGAAGGATCAAGGCATTTTTCAAAAGCCGCTTTTGCCATTTGCAGATCGGCGATACCGTTCCAGTTGTCTATATCTCCGCCTATGACTATCGCCGGAAGGTCATCTTCGCCGAATTTTTCCTTCAGAAAATTCACTGCCGTACAAACGATATCTGTATTGTTGGCGTAATTCTCAGTATATGTATTGATCGCGTCAAAATGGAAATCGCTCATAAGACCGATCTTTAATATTATATTGTCTTTATCGAACATTTTCATACTTTCATCTTCGCTCTCTTCGCTGCTGATTTCTTCACTTATTTCCTCCGGCTCCGACACAGCCTCGGTCTTTTCGTCAGAAACCGTTTCAGCCGATGTCCCGGTACTCGTTTCTGCAGCGCTTTTTTCAATGGGGGAGTCATTTATCTCCGCGCATCCGAAAAGCATATTCATGCAGAGAAGCAACAGAAGAACAGTATATGGTATAGATCTTGATTTCATTATTATATCTTCCCTTCGATGCAAGCTATTTTACCGTATTGTACCACACCTTGCCGTTGTTGTCAACAATAAAAAATCACTGTACGCACTGTGTTTTGTTGACAAAGTCCGTTCTATATGATAAGATATTGTCAAGAACAATAAAGTTATGGGTGAGTTTATGAACAGAATGATCGTTTTCGACGGAAACAGCATACTCAACAGAGAGTTTTACGGAGTGAAACCGCTTACCACCAAGGACGGATTCCCCACAAACGCGCTTCACGGATTCGTAAAAAAACTGTGCAAGGAGATTTCCGACGGCTTCACGCACGCGGCGATAGCCTTTGACCTGCCCGAAAAAACTTTCCGTCACATAAAATGCGATACCTACAAGGCGACGCGCAAGCCTATGCCCGAAGATCTCGCAAAGCAGCTTCCGATAGCCAAGCAGCTTGCCTCCGCTCTGGGTCTGAACGTAATAGAAGTTCCCGGCTACGAAGCTGACGACGTCCTCGGCACGCTCAGCCGTATTTCGGCTGAAAACGGATGCGAATGTATAATCGTCACGGGTGACCGCGACAGTTATCAGCTCGTGAATGACAGCGTGAAGGTCCGGCTCGCTTCCAACAAAGGCACCGTAATAATGGACAGAAACGCCATAAACGAGCTTTACGGTCTTACGCCCGAACAGCTCATCGACCTCAAAGCGATAATGGGCGACTCCTCCGACAACATCAAAGGCGTATCCGGTATCGGCGAAAAAGGCGCACTCGACCTTATGCACCGTTTCGGAAGCCTCGACAATATATACGAACACACCGACGAGATCAAAGGCGCGACGCAGACAAAGCTGATAAACGGAAAAGACGACGCATATATGTCGCGTTTTCTTGCCGAAATCGTCAAAAACGTGCCTATAAGCAATGCGCTTGAAGATTATCTTATCAGGGAGCGCGACGACAAGACGCTGTACGAGCTTTTCACAAAGCTGGAATTCAGCAGCCTGCTTGCCGCCCTTTCGGTCGAAAAGCCCCAAAACGAAGTGGAAGAGACCGAATGTGAAGACGCTGATGCTGCTTTTTTGGCGTCGCTTGAAGCGGAAAAGCTCTATATGTGCCTTGAAAACTCGTCTCTTTCGGTTTTCGACGGCAAAAAACTCTACGCCTGCCCGTATGACGAAAGCATAATTTCAATTTTCAAAACCGGCAAAAAGATTGTATTCTGGTCGTCAAAGGAAATACTCCGTTTTTGCTTTGAAAACGGATACGATTTCAAAAACGAATATGACGACGTTTCGCTTATGGCGTACCTTGTGTCGCCCGTCGAATCGGGGCTGACACCCGAAAAAGCGGTACAAAGTTACCTAGAAATAAGCGTTTACGATCATCTCTGCCCGCTTCTTCCGGTCCTTGAAGAAAAACTGCGCCCCATTATCGGCGAGACGGACAACGACTATTTATATAAAGAGGTCGAACTTCCGCTTGCAAAACTGCTTGCAAAAATAGAAAGCACGGGGTTCCGCGTAGATACCGACGGACTTTCGTACTACGGCAGTGAACTGAAAAAGCGTATGGACGAGACGGAAAAAGGCATATATAATTACGCCGGTCACGAATTCAACGTCAATTCGCCGAAGCAGCTCGGTACGGTGCTGTTTGAGGAGCTGAAACTTCCCCATTTCAAAAAGACGCAGAGCGGATATTCCACGAACGCCGAAGTGCTTGAAAAGCTGTCTCCGTATCATCCCATAATCGACCTCATACTTTACTACCGCAAGGTGGCGAAGCTGAAATCAACATACTGCGACGGTCTGCTTAATGCCGTATCATCCGACGGGCGCGTGCATACCACGTTCAAACAGACGCTCACCAAGACCGGCAGGCTTTCGTCAACGGAGCCTAATTTGCAGAACATCCCCGTCCGTACCGAGGAAGGCAGACTGCTTCGCAAATTCTTCACGGCTGAAGACGGTTACGTCCTCATCGACGCCGACTATTCACAGATAGAGCTTCGCGTCCTTTCGCACATTTCGGGCGACGAAGCGATGATGAACGCCTTCAAGAGCGGCAAAGACATACACACGTCCACCGCCGCAAAAGTGTTCCGCGTGCCGGAAAGCGACGTCACGAGCGAGATGCGTAAGCAGGCGAAAGCAGTCAATTTCGGCATAGTTTACGGAATCAGCGACTATTCGCTGTCGCAGGATATAGGGCTTACCAAAAAGCAGGCAGCCGAATATATCAAAAACTATCTCGACACCTACCCCAACGTGCGCGATTATCTCGAAGAAGTCAAAAAGACCGCAAAGGAGCAGGGGTTCGTCACCACGATATTCCAAAGACGCCGCTATATACCCGAATTGAGATCGTCCAAAAAGACGCTCGTTTCGTTCGGTGAGCGCGTTGCGATGAATACGCCGATCCAGGGAAGCGCCGCCGATATAATCAAGATCGCGATGCTCAAAGCCGACGAAGCGCTCAAAGAAAAAGGGCTTGACGCGCGCATCATCCTTCAGGTACACGACGAGCTTATCGTCGAAGCCAACGAAAACTGCGCGGAAGAAGCCGAAAAAGTCCTTGTGGAAGCTATGCAGAACGCGATCTCCCTTTCCGTACCGCTTACCGCCGACAGCGGAAAAGGAAAAAGCTGGCTCGACGCCAAAGACTGAAAAGCGAGGAAAATATATGAGTATACTGTATGTCGTCCCGACACCTATCGGGAATATGTCGGACGTTTCGGAGCGTATGAGGGCGACGCTTGAAGAAGTCGACTTCATCGCCGCCGAGGACACGAGAGTCGGCGGAAAACTGCTGACGCTTCTCGGCATAAAAAAATCGCTCATCCCTTATCACGAACACAACAAAAAGCAGTGCGGAGAAGAAATACTGTCGCGCCTTGCCGACGGAAAGGCCTGTGCGCTCATCCCCGACGCGGGCACGCCCGCCGTGTCCGATCCCGGCGAGGACCTTGTGCGGCTCTGCCACGAAAACGGAATAACCGTCGTACCCATAGCAGGTCCCTGCGCCGCCGTGACCGCGATATCCGCGTCGGGCATCCCGTGCAGACGCTTCTGCTTTGAAGGCTTTTTGCCCGAAAACAAAAACGAACGCAAGACCTATCTTGCGTCCCTTGCAAAAGAAGTGCGGTGTATGGTTTTCTATTCGCCGCCTCACGACCTCAAAAAGATACTTGCCTGCCTTTACGAAGCGTTCGGCGACAGACGCGCCACGCTCTGCAAGGAGCTGACAAAGATAAACGAAAAGATCACCTATTCCACCCTTTCTGCTCTTTCGGCAGAAGCGGACGCCGCCGAAAGCATAAAAGGCGAATACGTCATAGTCGTCGAAGGCTATGTGGCGACCGAAAGCGATATGTTCTGGCACGATATGACGGTGGAAGAACACGTCGAGCACTATATTTCGCTCGGGCTTTCCAAGATGGACGCTATGAAAGCCGTTTCGTCCGACAGAGGCGTCGGCAAAGGCGAGATATACAAGATAATCAATACAAAATAAAGGTGCAGTTATGAAAAAAAGATCATTTGCAAGCTTCCTTATTTTTTCCCTGCTTCTTGTCCTCTTCTGCTCCTGCGCGGGCAGTGAAAACACGGCATCCCAACCCGAAACAAGCGCCGACATTTTTGAAAACCACACGGTTTCCGGTGTCACCGGCGACATCGACGGCAACGGATACGCCGAAAAAAGCGACCTTGACCTTATTACAAAGCACATTCAAGGGCTTATCACCATCCCCGACGACCTGCTTGAATACGCCGACGTTGACGGAAACGGCGTTATCGACGACGCCGACACCGCGTTTCTGCTTTCTTACATCGACAGAAAAACGATGCGTCTGCCCAAGGACTGCGATCACGCCGACAGCGAAAAGTTCAGAAACGAAAACGGCGACGTTATGATCGTCTGCCATACGTGCGATCTTACGGCGAAAGCCAATATCCCGACCGGCGTTAAAGTGGCGTATATTCCCATCGACGACCGCCCCGTGAACGTGGAGCGCGTTCAGTATCTTGCCGAATCGGTCGGCATCGAGCTGCTTATGCCTGAGACGGATCTGTTCCGCACCTGCCTTGACAACGTGAAGCCGAACAAGAACGGCACCACCTACGGCGACCGCGAAAAACTGCTTGAATGGGTAAAGGAAGCGGACAAGGAGTGCGACTATTTCGTTATTTCACTTGACCAGATGCTTTCGGGCGGACTTGTCAGCTCGCGCTGGCTCGACAACACCGACCTCACGTTTGAATACACCGTCGCCGACGAGATAATCAGACTTTGCGAAAACAACACCGTCGTGCTTTTTGACACCGTTATGCGCCTTGCTTCCACCGTGAATTATATGGGATATGATTACGACGCATACACGACGCTGCGCGAATACGGCAAAGTCGGAAGAAAAAAGCTTGAAGGAAACGATCTTACCGTCGAAAACATAATCGCTGCCTACCGTTACGACGTCAACGGAAACACGATAAAAACGAGTCTTTCGGAAGACGCGGTGACGAAGTACCTCGCGTCGAGACGCCGCAAGATAGTGATTGCCGACTACATTCTGAAGACCGCAAGCGAAAACATTGATTTCATTTATTACGGCGTCGATGATTCCACGCCGAGCAACTCCATACAGACCAACGAGATCAACTATATCCGCGGTCTGATAGGCGAAAAAGGCGTGCTTTCCGCAGCCTGCGACGAACTTGGTATGTGCTGTCTTACCCGCATTGCGTGCAAGATATACGGCAACGTGAGCGTGAACATCGAATACTTCGGACCCGGCAAGGATCTGCCCGCCGACGAATGGGATATCGGCACTCTCGCAAGCAATATCGAAACGCACCTTGTCTGCTTCGACGCTGCCGAAACAGACGGGAATGACGCGCTTGACGTACTCGTACTCACCCGCGACAGCAACGGAAACGACAGACAAAAACTCATTGAAAGAATAAACGCCAACATCAAAAACGGCGTTCCCACCACCGTGCTGAACGTATCGGGCGATATTCAATCGTTCGGAAGCGTTCTCGTCAACGACTGCACGGATATGTGCGAGCTTCTCGGATATTCGAGCTGGAACAGCGCCGGAAACGCTTTGGGCATCGCAATGTCGCAGGGCATTGCAAGATATTCATACCTGAAAGAAGTCGGCGTTTCGTCCGACGAAGCGAACACGGGATTTCTCAAGTCCATTACGTTCGCTTACGCAAAAGACATAAGCTACAAGGGCTTCCACACCGATGTGAGCGGCTGGCTCACGGGCGACTATACCTGCTCGGTCAAGCAGATCCTCGGCAAGCTCAACGACGGCAAGGTCGTGACCTCCGTACTTCCCTACACCGCAGAAGAACACGGCAAGATCACCGTTGCCGGCGCGCACTACCCGTGGGACAGAAACTTTGAAGCGACGTTTAAGATAAGAATAAAATAACAGCATCACACTGATAAAAAAGCATCCGATACCTCACGGCGTCGGATGCTTTTGTATATAACTGCAATGGATGCTTTTGCAGAATATACCAAAATTATTTTAACTTAAGGCAGCAAAAGGAATTCGTTTACATCTTCTGCAAATACTCTTGCAATTAAAGATTCATAATCTTTTCGAATAATTCGACCTTTTTTTCAATTATATGAACCGTTGTCTTCTTACCGTCAGCAAACGCAATATCAAACTTCAAAGAATCTTCTTTTTTATTTCCGGTTTGGATTACTGTTCCTATTCCTATTAATTTGAATGACACTATATCTTCGGCGCTGAAGACATAATCATCCTTGGCAGTACAATAAATTACGCCTTTTCCGTTTTCAATGCTGAGATAACTTCCTTTGCAGAAATCTTCATCAGGATCAATTTTGAAAACTGACGTTGCCGGTACATTGACTCTGCCATAAAAGCTCGCAGTGTCGTTGATTCTTTTTGTAGTCGAAAGAAAGTTTTTGTTGTCTTCTTTGAATTGCTGCGCTTTTTCTTTTACTTTGTCCAAAAATCCCATAATAAATCTCCTTTACACTATTTTAATTTTTGTTAATGTCTTGGCGTAAAACCTCCGCAAGGATAAGGCGGATTATACCTCGCAGTGCATGATTGTGCATATGCACATGCTCCACACTGCGAGCCCGCTCTACCGCGGTTAGCGCCTATTGTTTTCTCTTTGTGCTTTTAACATATTCTCATTATGTTCTTTCTGCATATTTAACATATTCGCGTTGTATCTTTGGTTTTCTTCGGCTCTTTGCTTTTCAAGATCCAATCTTTGCTCTTCAAGTCTGCGTGATGCACGCTGTTCCGAAAGCATACTTTCCTGAAAACTTGCCTGCGCCGCCTCAGCGACCTGATTGGCGCGTCTCATTTCTTCGAGCTGCTCTCTTGCTTCGTCTCTTCTTGCGTTTTCTTCGCGGTCTTTTCTTTTGTCTTCAAGATAGATATTGATAGCCTCTTTGTATGTGCTTGCCCTGCCCTCGTCAAGAATACCGATAATATATTTAATATCGCCATCGTATTTTTCGGGGAATGTGATTGTTTCGCTGAGTACACGTGCGGATTTTATTTCCTTATCGTTTATATCAAATTTGTTTTTTAATTCCTCGACCTTGTTCTTGTATTCTTCACACTTAGCCAAGCATTCGGGAGTTCTTTCTTTGTATTCCTGATAAAGCATAGAGCTATATTTTTCATGAAGCCTTTGTGCCAACTCACGTATTAAAGGGAAAATACGTTCATATACACTTTGCGTGTATTCGTCTGTAACAACAGCGGACAGCTCATCTCTTTGCTTCTGATACTCTTCGTGATCTTTTGCTTCTTTTTCTTTATAAGCCGGTGTTTTGCTTTCACGAATTTTTTTATAAATCTCAAAATTCTTTTTGATGCCAAGACTTTGTCCGTTTTGCTTCGAAAAAGCAAAGCTTAATAATAATACCACCAAAACTATGCCTTCAAGCCAAAGAGTTTTTATTCTGAATATCGTCAATATCAGGATAATAACCAATGATGCCCAGAACATCGTTGGAAGGATCGGGGCTTTGGGAGGCGTATGATCATCTGTGTATTTTTTGTCAAGTGCTTTTATCTGATTATTTACTTTTGATCTTCTTTTTTCCTCCCTTTCTTTTGCCGTTGAATATAGCTGGTCTATCTCTTCTTCATCATAAAATGCATATTCGCCAATTGTATCGCTGCCGTATATGTATTCCTTCAACTCAGAAGGAATTTCTATATTTTCTTCTTTAAAAGTTTTTTCAGTGTATTTTTTTGCAATCTCGCTCAACAGTTCATCTTGAGTTTGCGGCTTTTCAAGATTTTTTAAGGTGATATACAAATTCCGTGCATTATCTATCAAATCCGATAGTGCCGATAATTTTTCGCGTATCTTGCCGGTATCTTCCATAAGTTCATTCCTCCGTTTTTTTCTTCTTTTTCTGCATTATAACATCTGTTTTGTCATTTGTCAACCCTTTTGAGGTAACTTTTTAACTCATTTGAGGTTATTATATAAATATAACAATCAAGGAAGGTGTTATATGAAAATAGGAGAAGCCGTAAGAATCAGAATAACGGAGCTATGCAAACAGCACGGCATTACGGTAAACAAGCTTTCAACGATAAGCGGTATCACGCAGTCGACACTAAACAACATCATCAGCGGCAGAAACAACAGTACAACGATCTCCACCGTGCAGAAGATCTGCAACGGGCTCAACATCACAATAAATGATTTCTTTGACGATGATATCTTCAAAGATCTCGAACAAGAAATAGAATAGAAAAAGCCGGCGCATTTTCAGCGTCGGCTTTTATCATACCTTTATCGGTTATTCCGCATTTTCAAATCTCTCGCAGCAGGGGTCTTCGACCACGGGTACGGGATCGGCGACTCCCTGGAGAGTGTGGCTGCCAAGCTCCGTTGTTTCGGAGAAGACAACGTTCTTCTTGACGGCTTCGACTGCGTCGGTAGGAATTATGAGTTTTGCCGCTTTGCCGTTTGCCAGCTGAACGAGGGCTTCGTACTTTTTAAGTTCAAGCACCGCATCGGTCGGGCAGGATTCGCGGAGCGCTTTAAGACCGTCGGCTTCCGCCTGCTTCTGGAGAAGAAGTGCTTTCGCTTCGCCTTCGGCTTTGGCGATACGCGCATCTCTTTCACCTTCTGCGGCAAGGATCATTGCCTGCTTGTCGCCTTCGGCTCTCATAATGATCGCTTCCTTGTGTCCCTGCGCCTGAAGCAAGGTCTCACGGCGTTCGCGCTCGGCTTTCATTTCTTTTTCCATAGCCTCGCGGATCTCCTTGGGAGGCGTGATGTTGCGTATCTCGACACGGGTGACCTTGATGCCCCACGGATCGGTAGCGTCGTCGAGGATTATTCTCATCTTGCCGTTGATGGCGTCACGGGACGTGAGCGATTCATCGAACGTCATTTCGCCGACGATATTACGCAGCGTGGTTGCGGTAAGGTTTGCAAGTGCCTGGACGGGATCGTACGCGCCGTAGGTGTAGAGCTTTGCGTCGAAAATACGGTAGTAAACGACCGCGTCGATCTGCATAGTTACGTTATCGCTTGTGATAACGGGCTGCGGAGGCGTGTCAAGCACCTGCTCCTTGAGCGTGATGCGCGACGCGACTCTTTCGAGAAGAGGTATCCTTATATGGATGCCGGCTTCCCAGGTCGTATGGTATTTTCCGAGTCGTTCCACTATCTCCTGATGGGCTTGCGGAACGATACGAAGGCAGGCGAAGATCAGTATCACTACTACCCCCGCGACAATGTAAGTCCAATACATAATTGTTTCCTCCTGTATATATTTATTTTTGGGGTTTCAGATTGCCGTGACGCCGGTACGCGCGACGTCGATCTTTCCGTAATCGGAAGTAATTGAACAGAAACGCTCAAAATCGGCTTTTTCGCCGCAGACCTCGCAAACGGTATCGGTTTCGGTCTCCGCAAGAATGCGGCAGTCGAACTGACGTATCACGTCGGCAAGCAAGTCTGACGGACAGCTGACACGGACAAGGAACAGTTCACGGTACACGGAAGTTTCTTTTTCAAGCTCCTTGACCGATATCACGTCCTCGACCTTTTTGAGCTGGCTTTGTATCTGCGAAAGCGTATGATCGTCGCCGACGCACTCTATCGTCATACGCGATACCGTCGGATCGAGCGTTTCGCCGACGGTGAGGCTTTTGATATTATATCCGCGCCGTGCGAAAAGCCCCGATATGCGGGTAAGAACACCGAAATTATTATTGACGAGAACAGACAGAATATAACTTCTCATTCTTTTTCCTCCCACACGATAAGGTACGGTCCATCGGAAGACGAGGCGTATTTTATCGCTTTGCCGAGTTCGTCAAGCGTTTTCGCCTTGCAGCCGTCAACGCCCATTCCCTTTGCAACTGCGATATAGTCGGTCTCGGGGAGTTTGGTATAACATACTCTGCCGCCGTACTGTTCGTTCTGCCACTTTTCTATCATACCCAGGCTGTCGTTTTTATAGACTATCTGCGTGACGGGTACGCGATATTTTGCGGCAGTCATAAGCTCCTGTATATTCATATTGAAGCTGCCGTCTCCGGCTATGTTTATCACGCGTTTTCCTGTGCCGAGCGATGCGCCGATCGCCGCCGGAAGCCCGAATCCCATTGCGCCGAGCCCTCCGCTCGTTATGAAAGCACGCGGTTTTTCCGTCCCCACTCCGTTGACCGCGCCTATCTGATGCAGTCCGACCTCGGTGGAAACTATACTGTCGCCGACATTGCGGAACACCGTTCCGTAAAAATCGTCGTCCGGCTCAAAGCCGCCGACGTAGCCCTTGTAGGGCTTCGGCTCGATAAGCGGATCCATTATCCGGAGCGTTTCGGCAACGTCGCCGACGACACGGCTGAAATAGGCGGTATTCTTGCCGGTCTCCGCGGCGTCTATATCAAAATGAAGTATTCTCGCGTCGGGTGCGTATTCTTTTACGTTGTGCATCAGACGTTCGGAAAATCTTGCGCCGACCGCTATGAAAAGGTCGCATTTGCGGAGCGCTTTCCGTGCGCTTTCGCAAAGCTTCATCCCCACGACACCAGCGTAAAGCTTATCGGACGCGGGATAGGCTCCCTTGCCCATAACGGTCACGGCAACGGGACAGTTGAGCTTGTGAGCAAGCGAATACAGCTCCGACGTGTCACCGGACGCGATAACTCCGCCGCCCGCGCATATAAACGGAAAAGACGAATTGTTTATTGCTTCCGACGCTTTTTTTACCTCGTCATAGTCGAATCCCGTCTTTTTCAGCGGAAGCGGAACAACGTCGGTATTCTGCGTTTCGTAGGTGAAAATATCGGTCGGTATATCAACGAGGACGGGACCTTTTCTGCCGCTCTGCGCTATTGCAAACGCACGGCAGAGTATGCGTGCAAGGTCATCAACCGATTTTACAATGAAATTATGCTTCGTTATCGGCATCGTGACGCCTGCGATATCGGTCTCCTGGAACGCATCGTGACCGAGAAGCGAAAGCCTGACGTTGCCGGTTATCGCAACGAGCGGAACGGAATCCATATACGCATTCGCTATCCCCGTTACGAGATTGGTGGCACCCGGTCCGCTTGTGGCTATGACCACGCCCGTCTTGCCGGTCGCTCTCGCGTAGCCGTCGGCAGCGTGACACGCGAACTGTTCGTGACACGGGACGATATGATTTATTCCCGAAGCCGGGAGAAGATCGTAAACCGGGAGTATGCTTCCGCCCGGATAGCCGAAAACATCGGTCACGCCGTGAGATCTCAACGCTTTTATTACAATTTCGGCTCCGTTCATATCGTCATCTCCTTTGCTGTGAATAGATTGTACCACACAATCGCGTGATTGTCAATAGGTTTTTCAAATTTTTTCAAAATAATATTTTTGACAGCCGTAAAACAGAAAAACCGCGTTGCCGCGGTTTTTTCTGAAGGCTTGTTAAGTTTTACTAAGGATCTCTTAGTTCTGCTTCATAGCTGCGTAGCACTCGCTGCAGTAGATAGGTCTGTCAGAAGAGGGCTGGAAAGGAACGTTAGCTTCCTTGCCGCAGTTGGCGCAAACGCCTTTGAACATTTCTCTGGGAGCTTTAGCAGCATTCTTTCTTGCGTTTCTGCAAGCTTTGCATCTCTGCGGTTCGTTCTGGAAACCGCGTTCTGCATAGAATTCCTGTTCACCTGCGGTGAAAGTGAATTCAGCGCCGCATTCTTTGCAAACCAGTGTCTTGTCTTCGTACATTCTCGTTATACCTCGCTTGAATTATTTATAATAAACCCGTTCAGGGAGTATTACCGCACTTTGCGTTTTTGATTTTTCGTTTGATTCGCGTAATAGCATTATCCACGCTTTTGACCGGGCAACTTAGTTTTTCAGCCATAGATGCGTATGACATACCGGATATATATAGAGTTAATGTCTGCCTTTCAAATTCGGAAAGGTTTTTTATGAACTGAAGGTAATGTTGCCTGTCTTCTTCCCGGTCGATCAGCTGTGTTTCCGGAGTGACGTTCGTTCCCTTTTCTTCGGGGAGATCGGACGTGCTTATCAGACGGTTTGCACGGCTGTACTTGCGTAATGCACTGATAACGCTTCGTTTGATGCAAAGCGAGGCATAAGTGGGAAATGACGAGGATGAGTTATCGTAGGTGCGCACGGCTTTGAGAAAACCGATGACGCCTTCCTGGACTAAATCGTCTTTTTCGGACGCCGGAACCTGAAACGACGACACGCAGCCGAAAACAGACGGAAGGTATGTTTTATAGAGCTGCTCAAATGCCGACTCGTCGTTATTTCTGGCGGCGAGGATCAGTTCGTATTCGGCGGTCATATTCTTTTTGCTACTTGGCATACAAAGCACCGCCAACAATATACATAGTCTTTTGATACATTAGGCATTATAAACCATAATTTTCTGTTTGTCAATAAATTTTTGCAAAAAATGTAAATTTTTTTAGTGTATAAGTCTATTTTTTGTTAATTTTTACCCATTTATATTTATTTTCTTATATCTACGAAGAAATGAGGATTTTTTTCGAGTGCTTCTCTTCCCTTTTTCCACAACGCTTCCGACGACATAAGAGTAGAATACGCTTCGAGAACGTATCCTTTGGAAAGCTCGTACTGGTTCATAAGCCCTTCGGCGCGTTCGTATCTTTGCGCGGTATTTTTGAATCCGTGGGTATGATACACTGCCTTGTAAGAAAAGCCGTCGTATCCGTTGAGAGTATATTCAAGGTCGTCGCCGTAAAGATAGTCGGGAGTCACAAGCTCTTCTACGCCGTGCATTGAAGTATTAGGAGTGGAAACGACGCCGAGGAACAATATTTTTCCTTTTCTTTGCGATAAAATTCTGAAAGGCGAGTTTTCGCCGACAGGAGTGCGGTCGAGTTGGTGGAACGACACATAGGCTTCCGCGTTTTTACCTATTGCAGAGCAGGAATGCGTAGGATGTATCGAGCGTCTGACACCTTCGAGCTTGCGGAAATATTCCGGCAAAAAACCTATGCAGGCAGGCGTATCGTAAACATCGAAAACCGGGTTGTTTTTGTTTACGTTTGCCCAGGAAAGCGACGGAAGAATAAGAG
>JAZUKE010000023.1:0-5250 GCA_045643125.1 Eubacteriales bacterium | reverse complement strand
GACATAAGCTCCTGAACGCTGGTGACGCCTTTGATAACGAGCGATCTGCAGGAATTGAACAAGGTCTGCATACCGTTATCGAGCGCGAGCTTACGGAGCTGTTCGAGGTCGTTGTTGCCGGAAGCAGCGGCGCGCATTTCTTCGTTCATATACATTATCTCGTGGACGGCGATACGTCCTTTGTAACCGGTGTTGTTGCAGAACTGGCATCCCTGCGGGCGGTAGATGGGAATCGGCTCGTCGATGTGGAGCAGATCCATTTCCTGCGCGTTGGTCTTGCTTCTCTTTTTGCAGGCGGGGCAGAGACGTTTTACAAGACGCTGTGCGATAACGCCGCCGAGTGCGTCGGAAACGAGGTAGTCCTTGACGCCCATATCTTCAAGACGGACGATCGCGCCGGGCGCGTCCTTGGTATGGAGCGTACTGAACACAAGGTGTCCGGTGATAGCGGATCTTACGGCGATCTCTGCGGTCTCTTCATCACGGATTTCGCCGATCATAATTACGTCAGGGTCCTGACGGAGTATGGAACGCAGAGCGGCGGCGAAGGTCATATTTGTCTTTGTGTTGACCTGCGTCTGGTTGATGCCGTTCATCGTGTATTCCACAGGGTCTTCGACGGTGACGATGTTGACCGAATCTTTGTTTATTTCTTTAAGGAAAGAGTAAAGCGTTGTGGATTTACCGCATCCGGTAGGACCGGTCAGCAGGATAATGCCGTGCGGCAGCGCAAGCATCTTGTCGATGACGACGTTTTCTTCTTCGGTGAAACCGAGGTCTTCGCGGGTGAAGTAGAACGACGTCTTGTCGAGGATACGGATAACGAACTTTTCACCGAAAACGGTGGGCAGCGACGACACACGGAAATCGTATTCCTTGCCGCCGATGATCATATTGATACGGCCGTCCTGCGGTACGCGGTGTTCGGCGATGTTCATACCCGACATAATTTTGAGACGCGCGCAGATCGCGTGGTACGACTCAATGGGGAATTCGGCTCTTGACTGCAGATCGCCGTCGATACGGTAACGTACACGCACCTTTTTGTCGAACGGCTCGATATGGATATCGCTCGCGCGGTAGGGAATAGCCTCTTTGATGATCGAGTCAACGAGACGGACTGACGGGTTGTTGATAACGTCGTCTTCCTTGAATACCACGCTCTGATCGTCCACCGTGTTGGAAGCCGAGAATGTCTTCTGGTCTTTTTCGGTGTTGAGGTCGCTGAGCGCCTTGGACGTGGAAATGACGGCAACTACCGAGTCGATGTATCTGGACACCTGGTTCGGGGGAACGAGGATGTAGTCTACGGGGCAGGAGAAGCAGATCGCTATTGCGGAAAGCGCACAGCAGTCGAGCGGCTTCGCCGTGGCGACGAGCAGAGTGCCGGACTGGTCGATCGAGACGGGGATGACCTTGTGCTTCTTCATCAAATCGAAAGAGAAGCGGTCAAAGAGCGACTTGTCGATGTCGAGCATATCTATCTCGACGTACGGCAGACAATGATACTCACCGAGGACTTCAAGCTCGTCGGTTTCGGTGACGTACTCTTTTACAAGCAGGTATTCCCTCACGTTGGTGTTGAGCTTTTTACATTCCTCAAGTATCTGATCGGCGTCTTTTTTCTTTATTTGGTGTTTATATATATAATATTGCAGCAGGGAAGCATTTATATCCATAAGATCAACCTCAATTTATTATGCGATTTGAGTCATAATGGAGAGCATAGGAGAGTAAACGGCGATGAAGAGCGAACCGATGAGAGCGCCCATAATGAGGAGCATAATGGGCTGGATCGTGGAGGTGACGCTTTCGATCGCGCTGTCAGCCTGCTCGTCGAAGAAGGCACAGGTGCGGTTCATAATCTCGTCAAGCGACGCGGTACGCTCGCCTATTGCGATCATCTGCAGCATAAGCGGCGGGAACAGTTTGTATTTTTCGAACGCAACGGATATCTTGGAGCCGTGCTTGACTTCTTCCGCTGCTTTGACAAAACGCGCGGTAATGTCGCGGTTGGTGAGTACGACGGCTATGCTGTCGAGCGCTTCGGCGATATCCATACCGCTGGAAAGCATAAGCGCAAAGCTGCGTGCGAAACGTGCGGTAACGATGTCAAGCTCGACTTTTTTGACGAACGGCAGTTTGAGCATCATCTTGTCATAGAAATACGCGCCCTTTTCGGTCTTGCCGAACGCGAACAACGCGATCCCGACAACGCATATCACCGCAAGGATGATGAGCCAGTTGTTTACCATAAAGTCGGAAATGGCGTAAACCACTTTGGTGAATCCCGTTATCTCAACTTCGAGCGAGGACATAGCGTCGCGGAACGTAGGGATGACGAATACCATCATAAGAATGACGATGCCGATAGCCATAACTCCGAGCATTATCGGGTAAGAGAGCGCGCTCTTGATCTTTCTCTTCTGAGCGGAGTCTTTTTCATAATAATCGGCAAGAGCGGAGAAAACGTCGTCGAGCTTTCCGCTGACTTCGCCGACGTAGATCATACTTCTGAAAAAGTCGGGGAAAACGTTCTTGTGCTTTTCCATCGCTTTGGAAAGCGAAATACCCGTCTTGATGTCGTCGTAGATGACTTCAAGCAGGTTCTTGAAATATGTAGAGAAGTTCTGGTCTTTAAGAAATTCGAGCGAGCCTACGACGGAAATACCGGCAGTAAGCATAATGGAGAACTGACGGCAGAACGCCGTAAGGTCAGCGAGGCTGACCATGCCGGTGCCGAGAGTGAAGAACGCCGACGGCGTGCCGCCAGAATAAGGCGAGCAGGAAACGAGGAACAGGTTCTGCTTCATAAGCTGGTTGGCAAGATCCTTTTCGTCGTTTGCGACAAAAGTTCCGCTGAATTTTTCTTTGTTCAGATTTACCGCGGTGTATTTGTACTTTTTCATTTATAGACCCCCTTAGGGTATCGCTTACGCGATGTGATGTATCGCTTGCGCGAAGTGAAATGTTGCCTTTGGCAATGTGAAATAATTTCTTTGATTTTGAAATTTTACTTGCGTGAGTTTTAGTAAGCCTTTTAGTAAAAACGAATTGCGTTAATGCCTCCATCCCGGAGGTAGCCTTCTGACGAACGTCTTTGCTTTATCTTGAAAAATCGGTACAATTTTCTGAAAACTGAAAACTGAAAGCTCAAGACCTCTCACGCAAAAAGCCCCATATACGCTTCGATGATCTGTTCGCCGAAGAGGAGGGCGAACGCGAAACCGGAGGTAAGGAACGGCCCGAACGGGTACTCCTTGCCCTTTTCGTCGCCGTTTCTGCGTCTGACGGCAATCAAAACGATGCTTGCGACGAGCGACGACACCATAACGGCAAGCAAAGTGCGTCCCAGACCGAGGAAAAGCCCGATGCAGGCAGCGAGCTTGACGTCACCGCCTCCGAGCGCATCCTTGCCGAAAACTCTTTTGCCGACCACACCTAAAAGCAGGAACGCTCCGCCGAAAACGAATGCGGCGATGAAGTGCATCCAGAACGGCTCATAACCGTCAAGGAACGCGGCGGCGATGCCGAGGACGGCGAAAATTATCTGAAAACGGTCGTATATAAGCATCGTTTCGAGGTCGATGAAGAATATGCAGATCGCGTTTGAGATCGCAAGCGCGGCAACGGCGGCAAAAATCAGCGAGTCCTTGCCGAAAACGCCGAGACACAGCATCCACAGCGCCATATTGGCAAGTTCCACTATCATATAGCGGGGCGAGATGGGCTCGCGGCACTTGCGGCACTTACCGCCGAGGAAGATGTACGAAAACACGGGTATGTTGTCGTAAGGCTTGAGCCGGTACCCGCATTTGGGACAGTGCGACGGCGGAGTCGCCAGACTCATATTTTCGGGCACGCGGTAGATGACCACGTTGAGAAAACTGCCTATGCAAAGCCCGAGCAGGGCAGTCATTATCCATTTTACGGCAGTGAAATACGCTTCCATAATATCAGAAATTGTTTATTTTGTGCATCGTCGGTGCATAAAGACCGCCGAGGAGGTCGATGTGTTCGCGCACCGTTTCGGACTCGGCGTCCGTGTTGAGGCGTGTGAACGTGATGCCGCTTTCGTCTTTTTCTTCGTTCGCAGTGTCGATGACGTGCGAAAGCTCGGCAGGAATATTTACAAGCACCGTTTCGGGGTTGCCGATGGCGGTCAGCTTGTCGTTGGATTCAATAAGGTTGAGCGCCCATTTCATAAACAAGGTAAAGTTTTCGTACGCGGTCTCTTCCTGCGTTTTGGGTGCGGGACGCTGCATAAACTTGGGTACGACTCTTGCGACCTTGCGCGGAAGCTCCTTTACGCTCGTATCGACGACGGCGGAAGCGGTCGGATCGACGGAAGCGTTCTGCTGATCTTCGGGAACGTCGCCGTTCTCGTCCGGGTTGTTGTTGCGCATTATGGTGAGCTGCTTTGCCTTTGCCTTTTCCTTGGCGTTGAGGACGACAAGCTCGGCGCTGTCGTGGTCAAAGAGCAGGTTTTCGGCGGCGACGGACGCGCGCTGCAAAACCTTGTAGCCGAACGGGAGCTGATAATATCCCGTGGCTCTGCCCTTGGAGACGAAAACGAACGTAGCGTCCGACGGTCTTATGTCGAGCATAAGGTAAGAGGAAGCCGTATATTTGGAATCGACCACGCTTACCGCGTTGCCGAAAGCGGCGGAGCGGAACGTGATGCAGTCGGGCGTCATCTTGCCGGCAGAGCAGGCGGAGACGAACGAGGAGCGGAAAGAATTGTTGAAAGCGACTACCGAATAGACCGTGACCTTCTTACCGGCAAGCGCGGTATCGGTGTGGATCTGCAGCTCCTTGCGGTTCTTGTACATCGTTTCGATCATTACGTCGAGGGCGGAATCCATCTTCTTTTTCTTGAGCGTGGGGACGGAGAAAGTGTCCGTCGAGAACAGAAAATCGGGCAGCACGAGCGTGATGACCGCGTCGGCTGCTTCCGGGTGTGACGTCGAATAGGCGGACGTTATCTTGGTGAGCGACTTAAAAAAGTTCTGGTCGAACAGCTTTGAACGGAAAGAGTGCGACTCGTATGCGACCGCGGACGGATCGGAAAGCGGAATTTGGAAAAAGTCCACCGTTTGCGAACTCAGATTGACGGATATGCTTATTGCGTTTTTGGCTTTTTTAACGGAGCCGAGAGATTTTGCGGCGTTTTTTATAGCTGATGCAGACAAGGTTGAACTTTCCTTTCTGAGTAAAATAGTCTGAGTGAGTTTTCAGTTTTCAGTTTTC
>JAZUKE010000022.1:0-1699 GCA_045643125.1 Eubacteriales bacterium | reverse complement strand
AGTCGAGAAGAGCGAAGAAAGCCCGTTAAAGAGCGAAGCGGTGTAAGGGATAAGGAACACGAAAACGATAACGGCGGAGCAAAGACGCAGCGCACGCGAGGAGAAGCGAAGACCGAAGAAATCAGGCATCGTGCGGCTGCCGGGATGCTGCGTCATAACGCGGGTACGGCGTCCGAGCACCACCCACGCGAGAAGCGAGCCGATGTACGCGTTGCCGAGTCCTATCCAGGTGGAAGCAAGACCGAAATTCCAGCCGAAGCGTCCTGCATATCCGATAAAGATAACGGCGGAAAAATAGGACGTTCCGAACGAGAAGGCGGTCAGCCACGGGCCGACCGAGCGTCCGCCCAGGACGAAGCCGTCTACTCCGCGGCTGCTGCGGCGGCTGATGACGCCCACGACGATGAGGGCGGCAAAGAACACGACGATCATTGCGATTTTGATAAACATGGAAAAATACTTCCTTTCTGCCTAATCGGCGGCTGCGCGGGCACGGGGGATCTTTTGTTCCCGGAAAACAAAAACCGCCCCCATCCCGTCCTTATGTGATCGGGAAAGAGGGCAGACAAAATATCGTCCGCGGTACCACCTCTATTCGTCTTTGCCTTACGGTCAAAGACCTCACGGACACGGCTTTTTAAGAAAAGCTTATGCCCTGCCGCTGTAACGGGCGACCCCGTTGTACCCTTGGCAAAAATGTTTTCAGGTACACAGCTACTGAAACGTATTCGACCAGGACTTCCCCTCTGCCTCGCAGCGCCCGGCAGCTCTCTGTGCGGTCCCATCCTGACTACTTGTTTTCGATCAACGCTTTTATTATCGCATATTATATCAAGCGAAAGCCGATTTGTCAAGAGCAAATTTGATAATTTGCCAAAATACCCCCGAGCTCATAATGAGTTCGGGGGTATTTGCGTATCGGGCTTGCCATACTGTTAATCGGTGTCTTTGCTGCACACTTCCCTGCCGACCGCAAGGTTTGATGCATTATTCGATCACTTTTATACTATAGCTTGTTTCAAATCCGCGGAACGATACTTTCACGCTGAAGGTACCCGCTTCGGTAAAACATCCGTTTGAGTCGAGCTTGCATTCCGAGGTATCAAAACTCGCCTCGCGCATCTTTTCCTCATTTGCGAAATAGCCGACACGCGGACTTATCTGCGAATCCATGTGGAGCCAGACCGTGACTCCGGAGCAAAATCCGTATTCGTCGGTCTGATAGGTCGTGAATTTTTCACCGACACGGAAAGCCCCGGACGTAAGATGCATATTATCGTCGGCTTTGATGAACAGGATCTTATCTTCAACTACGCTGATCGGATATGAAGCTTTCAGCTTTTTGCCTTCTTTGGTCGTGTAGGTCACACGAACAGTCTGCTTCCCGATTCTTGTCAGATCATAGCCCGAAAAAACGGTGTTTTCGGAATGGGATACGTCCTCGGAGAGCGTACCGTCTTCATTTTGGACGTATATTTCGGGAATGCGGCAGACAGCACCTGCATCTCCGCTTACGTAACTGTCAAACGTATCGCCGACGTAATAGGTGTATTGCGCTTCAGAACGGTCGTCTGAAATGACAAGCTTGCCGTCGGTTGAGCTGCCGCAGGAAACCAACAGCAGCGTCAACACGAACGCACAGATTATCAAAAATGATTTACGCATTTTCCTTTTTCTTTTTGCTCTTATCCGCAACCGC
>JAZUKE010000021.1:0-35578 GCA_045643125.1 Eubacteriales bacterium | reverse complement strand
CCCGCAGTAGTAATGATATATCGCTTGCGCGATATGATATACTTGCTTCGCAAGCATGATATATTTTCGCTTCGCTCAAATATGATATAATATCCGTTCCTTCATACGCCGCAGGCGTATATCATCCGCGTAGCGGATATCATATTGCGAAGCAATATATCACCCGTTCCGGCAAGGAACGGATATCATTGTAAAAAACCGCTTTTGTCCGGTAGACAAAAGCGGTTTTTTACATGGCTGCGGAAGAAGGATTTGAACCCTCACAAACAGAGTCAGAGTCTGTCGTGCTGCCATTACACAATTCCGCAATTTATTATATTTTTACGCCGATTACATAAAATATAACGACGGGTGAAACCAAGTGGTGACCCGTAGGAGAATCGAACTCCTGTCTTCGCCGTGAGAGGGCGACGTCTTAGCCGCTTGACTAACAGGCCGTTTCAAATCAGCTTGATAATATTAGCACACACGAAGCGGTTTGTCAATACATATTCGCAAAAAAACAAAAATATTTTTTCGGAAGGTGGTCAAGATCCTGCCCAAAGAGCTTTACAAACGCATCCCCGTCATACTTTTTTACGCCGCGTTTTCGCTTGCCTCTGTCTTCGTCTTCTTCAAATGGCTGCTCCCCGTCTTTCTTCCGTTCATCCTTTCGTGGGTCGTTGCGCTTTTTCTTCAGCCGGCCGCCGCCAAGCTCGTAAAAGCAAAACTGCCGCGCGCCCTTGCGTCGGCTCTCCTCGTCATTGCCGCCGTCGGACTGCTGGCGCTCGTCTGTTACCTCGTCGTGTCGCGGCTTTACAAGGAGCTTTCGCTGCTTGCGTCAAAGGGGAGCGACTTCCTTTCCAAAGCCTGGTCGGACGACGAGTTCGCGGGTGAGATCATCGCAAAGATCGACAGCGGGATCCCGTTTTTCCGTTCACAAAAATTCCTCGAAAGCGCGTGGAAAAGCCTCGGCGAACGCTTCAACGGCTCCGCCGTGAACGTCCTGACCTCGCTCACCACCCGTATACTGCCCATTCTCGGCGACATTATGTCGTTTCTGCCGGACGCGGTAATGTATATCTTCGTTTTTTCGCTCTCGTGTTACTATTTCACCGTCGATTTCGACCGCCTCAACCGTACCATTGTCCGCGCCGTCCCCAAAAAGGTCAAAAAACTGCTTTCCGACGCGAAAACGGGGCTTAAAGACACGCTCGGCAGGCTGCTGCGTGCCTACGCGCTGATAATCCTCATCACGTTCACCGAGCTTTTCATCGCGCTGTCGCTTATCGGCGTGCGCTATTCGCTCGTCATAGCGTTCATAACGTCGCTCGTTGACATACTTCCCGTACTCGGGACCGGCACGGTGCTGATCCCGTGGGGGATATTCACGCTCATTTTCGGCTCCACCGCAAAAGGCATCGCGCTGATAGTGACGTATTTCGTGATAACCGTCGTGCGCGAGCTGATCGAGCCGAAGATCGTGGGGAAGACGATGGGACTTCATCCGCTGCTTACCCTCGTTTCGATGTACGCCGGGCTTAAGTTTTTCGGCATCGTCGGGCTTGTGCTGCTGCCGCCGATAGTCACTTTTGCGAAAAATCTGGCGTCGTCGATCGCAAAAGGATGAATTTGGTTTGACAATCGCGCTTTGCTGTGATATGATGTTATCAACAAAACAGCAAGGACGGCACAAAGACTATGGACAACAAAAAGACCATTGCGGAAATGAAAAACTTTATCTGGGATTTCGACGGCACGCTTTTCGACACCTATCCGTACACGATAAACTGCTTCTGCGACGCTGCCGAAAAAGTGAGCGGAAAACGTCCGGAATTTCTTGAAATATACAAATATATGATGCAGACGATAGGTCACGCCTTTGTAGTCTACAAGGACATTCTCGGCGACGACGCGGCGCTTCGTGCCGAGTACAACGCCATCCGCAAGCCCGGCCCCGAGACCGAGGGCGATCCGTTCCCGTACGCAAAGGAGCTGCTTGAATTTGTCTGCGGCAGCGGAAGGCGCAACTTTATGTTCACGCACCGCGTCAATGACGTTTATCCGTTTATGGACCATTGGGATATGCGAAAATATTTCACCCGCATCGTCACTCTCGCCGACGGCGTAAAAGGGAAGCCGTCGCCCGAAGCGATATATCTGCTCATCAACGAGTACGGACTCGATCCCGCCGAAACGGTGATGATCGGCGACAGAGAGATAGACATTCTTTCCGGCAGGAACGCGGGCGTTTTCAGCTGTCACATCACCAACAGCCTGCCTTACGACGAGTTCGGGACCGATTTCCGTTTCGCGTCCCTCAAAGACCTCTTCGACGCCGTCGGCGGAAAAACCGCGATATGAGCAAAATGACGACACTCTGCTATCTTGAAAAAGACGGCAGATACCTTATGCTTCACCGCGTCAAAAAGCAAAACGACGAAAACGGCGGCAAATGGATAGGCGTCGGCGGACATTTTGAAGAAAACGAGTCGCCCGAAGACTGTATGAAACGCGAAATTTACGAGGAAACGGGCTTTTCGGCGGCAAAATGGCGCTTTCGCGGCATCGTCACGTTCGTTTCCGACGTTTACCCGACCGAATATATGCACCTTTTCACGGTGACGGAGTGGACGGGCACGCAAAGGGAATGTAACGAAGGCGTGCTTGAATGGATAGATAAAAAAGAGCTTCTCTCTCTCCCGATGTGGGAGGGCGACAAACTCTTTCTTTCGCTTATCGACGACGAAAACACCCCGTTTTTCTCGCTGAAGCTCGTTTACAAAGGCGAAAAACTCGCAGAAGCGGAAAAAGACGGCGAAAAAATACGGATTTGAAAGAAAAATACTATTTTTTCTTCCTTATTATATATATTATAGCTCCTGCGGCAGCGACCGCGGCGGCAATGACGGCGTAACCCCAACCGGGGAAGCCGTCTTTTTTGTTTTCTTTTTCATCCTTGCTCACATCGGTCGAGGAAACGGCTTCTTCCACGGAAACATCTTCGCTCGTGTCTTCTTCGGTGATCTTTATTTTCACGCTCCGTTTCACGGTGACGCCGTTCGCCGTGATCTCGTATTCGATCTCGTCGTCGGCAGCTGTCTTGCCCGCGGTGTAGGTGAAGCTCTTGTAGTCCGAAGCAAACGTCACACGCCCTTTCTTTGGACGTTTAGTGATGTTCAGCGCGGCGAGCCAGTCGCTCGCAAGCCCCGTGTCGCCTTGGACCTTTTCAGATACCTTCACTTCGATATTGTCCGTGAAAGTGTCGCAGAAAGGCTCGTCGGGAAGGCGAAGCGTGCCTTTTATGAATTTATACGTCGCGTCGTAGAGGAAACGCATCCCCTTGTCGCTCGACCTTGCGCCTATGCCGAACACGCCGTCGCCGGCTCCGTTGTAGTAGGCGTGTATCGTGTCCGTCATAAGTCCGCAGTTCGACGCGGAATGGAGATATTCGATATAATAATCGGCGCATTTTTCGTAGTTCCAGATGATGGTCGAATCCACTTCCATCTCGATACCGAGCCCGAGCTGCTTTGCCGTCTCGTCAAAATCAGCCATCGCTCCTGCGGGGTCGTCCTGAAGCCCCGCGTCAAACGACACGTTCGGCTGCATAAGCACCGCGTCGAAACCGTAAGACACGTGATTTTCTATGCCTTCGCCCTGGTAGTAGGGTATCATCACGCACAGCAGGTCTTTTTTGTGGAGCAGATCGCAAAAATCGGACGCATACTGCTTTTCGTAAGGGAATCTCTCGCCGGAGAGCCCCTCGCTGTTATAGAAAAAGCCCTTGAAAACGAGGTTGTCGTAATTTCCTTTTTCAAATCTTTCGATACATTCGTCAACGAACCACTCCGTGACCGAAAGACAGTCGTCGTAAGTGCTTATCTTGTCCGTGACGCCGTCACCGTTGTAGTCGCCGAAAATCTTTCCGCTCGTCTTCGGGTACGGGCAGGTCAGATAGACCGACACCTTGTAGTCGTCAAGCGACAGCGCTTCCTTTACCTGCTTTGCCGCGTCATTCAGCGCACGCAGATTGTAGGTGTCGGAGAAATACATATCAAGCATCATCTGCCAGTCGGAAAGCACGGTAGTGCCGCCGGTGATGCTGAGTCCGCCGCCCGACGGGCAAAGCCCCTGAATGATGAGGAACATCACCGAATCGAACATCGTGTCAACGATCTTTCCTTTTGCGTCGAGGTACGCGATGAACGGCAGAAAAGTGTCTTTTGTGTTGTTCACGAGCGATTCGTCTTTCGGATAATATCCGGTGTGGAAAAGTACGATGTCGCGGTCGTTTCCGAGAGCGTCGGGAGACAGATATCTGCCCTTCGGAACGGGGATTATCGGTGCAAACTCCGTCGGAGGAACGAGAGAAGTGTCTTCACTGCCGAAAACCTCGATCTCGTCGATAAAGGTGTTTACGGTCACGTCGAAATGCACGGCGACGTAGCGTCCGCACACCGGGGTGACCGGCATATCGTAGGTTATGATCTCGCAGGCTCTTTTCTCGTTGTGCCCGAAGGGACTCTTGCTTCCGCTTTTTATATCGGCTTTTGCAAAATTCACTCCGTCGGACGACACGAAAACGGTCACTTCTTCGGGAAGAAGGACACCTGCGGGGTTGTCGCTGATGAAGCGGGCTTTGACGCGGTCTATTTCGCAGTTCTTTTCAAGGTCGATCGTTACCGTTCTGCCCGATGCGCGGTAATACTTCACCCAGGCAGGATCGCCCCACCAACTGTTTCTGCCGTATTTGCCGTCGGTCAGCTTTATGCCGTCGTCAACATCACGTTCCGCGTAGCTTCTGCCGTTCGCAATGTCGCTTTTTGCCGTGTACGCCTTGCCGAGGGCAAGATTTTTGCTTTCGTTTTCTTCTGCCGCCGCAGCGGTAAACGCGGGAAGCAGCATTGACAACATCATCATTATGCAGATCATCACTCTTTTCATAAGATTACCTCCGGATCGAGTATGGATATATCCTATACCATACGGTCGTATTTGTCAATATCTTTTAATGGCTTCGGTATATCCGTAAGTCCGATCAGATAATCTGCCGACAAATTATAAAATTTGCAAAGAAGTTTAAGATCCTCGATTTTCAATTCTGCCCGTCCGGCTTCTATGTGGTTGTATCCTTGCTGGGATTTTTGCAGGATCTTGCCGATTTCAGACTGAGTATAATCTCTGTCTTCACGCACGTTTCTTATACGCGTACGATAATTCATAAAATCACCCCTGCAAAATGTTATCATACTCACTGTTTGAGTATTGACAAATACTCATAGATTGAGTACAATAAACAAAGGAAGACTCTATGACACATCAAAACAAATGTGGGAGATATATGGTAATGGACAATGAATATATGTTTGAAATGGTAAACCTGATGAAAGCCGTTTTGGATAAACTTGAAAAAATAGAAGACAAATTGAATGACATAAGAGGAGTGTCGCTTTTCGGTGATCTTGGCGAAATATACAGTAAATTAAAAGATATTTGTGATAATACGGAAAGGTGATACGAAATACCATTATTTCACTAAATATAAAATCCGGCTCGCTGAGCCGGATTTTACATTAGAAAAGGAAAAGGAAAAAAAACAATGAAAAAATATTTGTGATTTTTAAGAAGTGATCTGATCATTCGGAGAGAAGCTCGAACTTATATCCGACACCCCAGACGGTTTTGAGTACCCATTTGTCGCTTGCGCCGTCGAGCTTTTCGCGCAGTCTCTTTATGTGGACGTCCACCGTGCGGCTGTCGCCGAGATAATCGAAGCCCCAGACTTTGTCAAGAAGCTGATCGCGGGTGAAAACTCTGTTGTAGTTTGCCGCAAGGAAATAGATGAGGTCAAGTTCCTTCGGGGGAAGATCGACGGGCTTGCCCTTGATCTTAAGCTCGTATTTCTGACGCGAGATCTCGATGTTGTCAAAACGGATAAGCTCGCCGTCGTTGGAATCCTGGCGCGAATAGCGGCGCAGTACGGCTTTGATGCGGGCGAAAACCTCTTTCATATCAAGGGGTTTTACGATGAAATCGTCGGCGCCCAGCTCAAGACCGAGTACTTTGTCGATCGTTTCGCCTTTTGCGGTTATCATAATTATGGGCTTGGAGGACTGCTCGCGTATTTCGCGGCAGGTCTGCCAGCCGTCTTTTTTCGGCATCATTATGTCGAGCAGAACGAGATCCGGTTCGTACATTCTGAAGGAAGCAAGCCCTTCAACACCGTCGGACGCGGTCTTTACTTCGTACCCCTCTTTTTCGAGATACATCCTGAGCAGTTCGCATATATTGGCGTCGTCGTCAACGACAAGGATCTTTGTCATCATATTGAATCCCTCCGTATAAATCGTATTTTGTATTGAAAGATACGATTAACAAATCGAAATTTAACGTATCTTTTGCTTTCTGACGTCAATATAACATATAATCCCGCATTTGTCAATACCTTTTTCAAAAATATTTTTGCAATTATAAATTTTCATTCAATATTATCGTCAAATAAATGTGTATCAAAATTTATAATTTATTTTGTTGGTCTGCGCGTCTTCCGATATACATAAATCTTCTTCTTTCGACGGAGTCAAAGTCTGCCCTTGATACATCCGATGCTTTCCGAAAAATCATAGCTTTCAATAAAATTATTCCCATAAATACTTGACAAAATGGGAACAATAAATTATAATGAATTGAAATTCAGTGAAAACAAATTCATTAAAACAGGGAGGCACAAAAATGGGTATTTTCATCGGACGCAGCAAAGAACTTGCCGACATAGGTCGGCAGCTTCGGAACGCTTCCGCTTCTGTGATGATATACGGCAAACGCAAGGTCGGTAAAACGACGCTCATAAAGCACGCTCTTGACGACGCAAAGCAGCCGTACGTTTATTATGAGTGCCTCAAATCCACACTTTCGGACAATGTGAACGGCTTCGTAAGGGAGCTTGTGCGGTCGGGAGTGCTTCCGGTGCAGTTGCCGTTTGCTTCTTTCGTTGACGTGTTCGCTTATCTTGACACGCTCGGAAAACAGCTGAATATAGTAATAGACGAATATCCGTATCTTAAAATTATGGCACCGTCGGAAACGGTCGATTCGCAGTTTCAGGTCATTATCGACAACTATCTCGCAAATCTTCATCTGTTTGTTTCGGGATCGCACATCGGGATGATGAAGGATCTGTTGGCAGAGAAAAACGCGCTATACGGAAGGTTTTCTCTGACGATACAGCTGAAGGAGCTGAACTACATTGAGGCGTCGGCTTTTTACGGCGAAAGGTCTGTGCGCGACAAGGCGGCGTTTTATTCGGTCTTCGGCGGATCGCCGTTCGTGAACGGGTTTATCGATCCCGACAAAGGACTGAAAGAAAACGTCGTCGACACGATATTGAATCCGCAAAGCCCGGTCAACAGCTACGCGGAGCATCTTCTGATCTCCGATTATTCAAACGCCGTCAATGCCGACAGGATTCTTTATGCGATCTCGAACGGCAAGAAGAAATACGGAGAGATCGAGGAGCTTCTTGATATGAAGAACAACGGTCTGCTGTCAAAGCAGCTTTCTTCGCTTCTCACTATGGAGATCGTGACAAAATCGTTCCCGATCAATCGTCCGTGCGATAACAAAAAGGTGTCGTACGAGGTCAGCGACAATCTTCTGCGGTTCTATTACGCGTTCGTGTACAGAAACAAAAGCGCACTGACGATGCTCGGAGCGGAAGCGTTTTATGACGAATACATCGAAAAGCCGGTCGTGACTTTTATCGCACACAGGTTTGAGGAGATCTGCCGCACGTATTTTTCACTGATGATCAAAAGCGGAAAACTGCGCGGTGTGCAGAACATCGGCACATACTATTACGACGACAGCGGCACGCACACCAACGGCGAGTATGACGTGGTATTGAAGAGACGCGATGATTTTGACATTTATGAAGTGAAATACTACGCAGATCCTCTTTCCGAAAAAGAAATGGAAAAAGAAGCCGAAAAAATCAAGAACGTCAAAGGGCTGACTCTCGGTAAGATCGGCTTTATTTCCGTGTCTGGCTTCGAGAGCGGCGCCGGCTCGTTTGAACTGATCGACGGCGAAATGCTTTACAACATTCCGTGAGAAGACGAAAATTAAAAATTACCGTGTTTCCCGAAAAGAATAAAACGGTATTGCATATTTGCAAGAGATATGATATACTATAAGTAAGAAAATCTTACTTGAAAGGTGTGAAAGTAATGGATGCACAAGTATTGACCGTTTCTTCAAAAGGACAGATATCGCTTCCTGTCAGCATACGCAGGCTATTGTCTATTGAAACCGGAGACAAGCTGGTCGCCTACGCTTCCGGGGATTCCATTATGCTGAAAGCATTAAAGCTTCCTTCTGCCGAAGAATTTGAAGAAGCAATGTCAGAAGCGCAGGAATGGGCGGATTCCGTCGGATATACCGAAGACGACGTGAACGATATTATCAAATCTGTAAGGAAGAGTAAACGAAAATGAGAATTGTAGTCGATACGAATGTTGTCATTTCCGGCGTATTTTTCGGCGGCGCTCCAAGGCAGATATTGAAAGCAATTCTGAATTCGGAAATAACTGCCTGTGCCACATCCGAGATCGTGGATGAGTATCTTGAAATCGTTGACGAAATGATATCAAGAAAACAAGGTAAAATCAGCAGAAACATTCTTTTGCCTCTCATTCGTTCTCTTGAAATGATTGAGCCGAAGACTCGTATTGAACTGTCTCGTGATCCCGACGACGATAAGTTTCTCGGCTGCGCAAAGGATGCAAAAGCGCTGTATATAGTGAGCGGCGACAAAGATCTGCTGGTTTTGAAACAATTTGAAAATATTGGGATCGTAACGGCAAGAGAATTCTGCGACAAGTATTTGACGGTTACCTGATTCAGCTTTGACCTCCGCATATTTTGCGGAGGCTTTTCTTTTTATCTGTATATACAATAGCATAAACAATAATAAAAATTACCGCAAAAGGATTGAAAAGCAAATAAATATATGATACAATAATACAGATATCGGAACAAAAGCAAAAGAATATATACGAAAGGCAAAAAGCCCGGAGAGTATCCGGCTTTTTGAACGGGTATAAGGATATATGAAACTCGGTATAGTCGGTCTGCCGAACGTCGGCAAATCCACACTTTTCAACGCGCTCACCAAAGCGGGCGCGGAAGCGGCAAACTACGCTTTCTGCACCATCGACCCCAACGTGGGCGTCGTCGCCGTGCCGGACAAACGTCTGGACGAGCTTGCAAAAATATACGATCCCGAAAAATACACTCCCGCAACGATCGAATTCGTCGATATCGCGGGACTTGTCCGCGGCGCATCGCAGGGCGAGGGGCTCGGCAACAAGTTCCTGTCACACATCCGCGAGGTGGACGCGATAGTTCACGTCGTCCGCTGCTTCGGCGGTACGGAGGTCATCCACGTCGAAGACTCGGTCAATCCCGTCCGTGACGCAGACACGATCAACACCGAGCTTGTGCTTGCCGATATGGAAGTCCTCGAACGAAGGATCGACCGCGTGAGAAAGCAGCTCAAGGGCGACAGCAGCGTAAAGCCGGAGCTTGAACTGCTCGAAAGACTGCAGACCGTCCTCGGCGAAGGCAACACCGTCCGCAGCGCGGGACTTTCCGACGACGAATACGCCATAATCAAAGACGCCTGCTTCCTTTCCGCAAAACCCGTCATCTACGCCGCGAACGTGGACGAGGATTCGCTGAAAGACCTTTCCTCCAACGAGTATTACGCCGCTCTCGAAGCAAAGGCAAAGGAAGAGAACGCGGGCATCATCGCCGTCTGCGCCAAGATCGAAGCCGAGCTTGCCGAGCTTGACGACGAAGAAAGGGAAATGTACCTTGAGGAATTCTACGGCGGTCTCGGGCTTGAAGACACGGGGCTGAACAAGCTCATCCGTGCGTCCTACGATCTGCTCGGGCTTATCTCGTTCCTCACCGCAGGTCCCAAGGAGGTCAGAGCGTGGACGATAACGCGCGGCACCAAAGCACCCGGAGCCGCGGGAAAGATACACACCGATTTCGAGCGCGGATTCATCAGAGCCGAGATAGTCGGTTATGACGACCTTATCGCCAAAGGCTCATTCAACGCCGCAAAGGAAGCCGGACTCGTGAGAAGCGAAGGCAAAGAATACGTTATGCAGGACGGCGACGTGGTACTTTTCCGTTTCAACGTATAATATATGATAAAACTTATATTTTTCGACCTTGACAACACGCTTGCGCCGGTCGGGCTTCCGATACCGGACGATTGCCTTTGCAGGCTCAAGGAGCTGTACGCAAGCGGAATAAAAATGGCGGTCTGCTCCGGAAAGCCGGTCGCCTACCTAAACGGCTTTGCGCGTCAGGCGGGGCTGCCGGGGATCATTATGTGCGGCGAAAACGGGCTGACCTATCAGTTCGGGAGCGACCTGCCGCCCGTTCTTTCGGGGCATTTTCCTGTCGAAAAAAGCGTTATGCTGTCGCTTGAAGACCTAAAAAACGGATTTTCCGAGCGTTTTGAGGGAAAATATTGGTGCCAAAAGAACGAATTTGAATTCACTCCGTTTCCTTTCCGCGAAGAATACTTCCCGCCGATGGCGGAGTATCTGCGCGAAAAAGTGAAGGGAACGAAGCTTCGGGTCTATTATCAGCCCGACTGCTTCGACGTTCTGCCGGACGGCATCGATAAGGGAAGCGCGCTCGTCAACGTGTGCGGGCTTCTGGGAATCGACACGCGCGACACCGTGACCGTCGGCGACCACATCAACGACTACCCGATGTTTGAAAAGTCCGCGTTTTCGGTCGGCATATCGCTGCCGGACAAAACGAAAGCCCTCTTCAGCGTGTCGTCGCTTGCCGAAGCACTCGACAAAGTAAACGAAATAATCAACAACAATCAATGATATAAGCGCTTTTTCGGGCGTTTTCTGCCCCAAAAGCGGGAAAAGGAGAAACAAAATGAGCGAATGTACTCACGACTGCTCGACCTGCAGCGCAAACTGCCCGAGCAAACAACAGCCGGAATCCCTTATTGAGAAACCGAACGAAATGGCGATAATCCGCAATGTAATCGCGGTCGTTTCGGGCAAGGGCGGCGTCGGCAAATCTATGGTAACGTCACTGCTTGCCGTCAATTCACAGCGTAACGGCTACAACACCGCCATCCTCGACGCAGACCTTACGGGCCCGTCGATCCCGAAGGCTTTCGGACTTAAAGAAAGACTTGAAGGCAACGAATACGGAATACTTCCCGCCGTTACGAGGACCGGCATCCAGGTAGTGTCCCTCAACCTTATGCTTGAAAACGAGACCGACCCCGTCGTGTGGCGCGGCCCCGTCATCGCGGGAACCGTAAAACAGTTCTGGACGGACGTCGTGTGGAACGACGTTGACTATATGTACGTCGATATGCCTCCCGGAACGGGCGACGTTCCCCTTACCGTTTTCCAGTCGCTCCCCGTAAAGGGCATCGTCATCGTCACGTCTCCGCAGGAGCTTGTTTCGATGATCGTCGAAAAAGCCGTCAATATGGCAAAGCTTATGAACATCCCCGTTCTCGGCATCGTCGAGAATATGTCCTATTTCGAGTGCCCCGATTGTCATACCCGTCATAAGATATACGGCGAAAGCAACCTTGAAGAGATCGCGGCAAAGCACGGCATCCCCGTCATTGCGCGCCTTCCCATTGATCCCAAGCTCGCATCAGCTGCCGACAAAGGCACGGTCGAACTGTTTGACGGCGACTGGCTCGACGGCATCACCGAAAAGATCACCGAAACGAAATAAAAACAAAATACAAATGAGAGGTAAGTTATGGCTATAAGCTCGGTTTGGGGTACAATGATCCCGTTGTTTCTGGTTCTTCTGCTCGGTGTGGCGGTGCGCCTTGCGGGCATACTCGACTGGCAGACCTGCCGTAAGCTCTCGTCGTTCATCGTCAACGTGGCGCAGCCGCTTCTCATTGTCGCGTCGTTCCAGACGAAGACCGACAGTTCTTCTTTCCGCGTTGCGTTTTTCCTCGTTCTCATCGCGCTGATAATGAACATCTGCTACACCTTTGCCGCGTTTCTCATCTACCGTGACGAAAACAAAGCAAACAAGGCGACGCTCGAATTCGGGCTGATCTTCGGGAATATCACTTATCTCGGATATCCTCTGCTGCTCGTGCCGTTTCCGGAAAGCGGGCCGTTCTACTTTGCGATCTTCGCCCTCGTTTCCAACATTTACGCACAGACTGTGGGAAAATATCTGTTGAATTCCGGCAAAAAGGACAGCAAAGCACTCCTTAAATCCCTTATCAATCCGGGTACGATAGCCGCGGCGATAGGTATTTTGCTGCGCATACTCCCGTTCGACGTTCCGGCGGTGTTCACCGACACGATGATGACGGTGGGCAATATGTGCTTCCCGCTCGCAATGCTCATCGTGGGCAGCCTTATCTGCAATCAGCCGATAAAGAAGCTGTTTTCGCCGAAGCTCTATATGTTCTCTCTGTTCAAGCTCATTGTCCTGCCGCTCGTGACTCTTGCGGTGTTCCTCATATTCGCAAACAAGGGCAGCGAAGGTATGTGCTACGTCGTAATGATAATGGCGTCCGTGCCGACAGCGGCAAGCACCGCCATTTACAGCGATCTTTACAAGGGCAATTCGTCGCTTGCGGCATCCTGCGTCGGCATTTCCTCATTGTTCTCGGTCGTCACCGTGCCGGTGATGCTGTGGTTCGCAAAGCTTATGTTTGAAGTGATTTACAAATAAAATCGGAATACGAACGGAGGAAAAACAAATGGAAAAAGTAAAATTAAGCGATAAATTTTACACCGCGACAGAGGAATACAACGATTTTTCGTCCCACGTTCCCGCACCTTATATGAGAAAAACGTTCACGCTCGAAAAGAAGCCCGAAAAAGCTGTCATTTCGATCTGCGGACTCGGTTTTTACCGTCTTTTCATCAACGGAACGGAAATAACCAAAGGTCATCTTGCGCCTTATATTTCCAACCCCGACGATATATGCTGCTACGACGTTTACGACGTGACGCAGTATCTTGCCGAAGGCAAAAACGCCGTCGGCGTCATCCTCGGCAACGGTATGCTCAACAGCCCCGGCGGCAAGGTCTGGGATTTTGAAAAAGCGGCTTTCCGTTCGGCTCCCAAGCTCGCGTTCCTCCTCTGTGCCGACGGCAAAAACGTGATCCCATCCGCAAAGGGCTTCGTAACCCACCCGTCGCCCATCCTTTTCGACGACCTCAGAAGCGGCGAAAGATGCGACGCAAGAAACGTGATTTCCGGCTGGGCAGACGCCGATTTTGACGACTCCGGCTGGGAAAAGGTCAAAAAAGCCGAAACGCCTAAAGGCAAAAAACATATCGTTGACACCGATCCCATCGTCTGCTCGCGGATACTTCAGGGAACGCTCATCGGCAAGGCGTCGCTCAATCACGGCAGAAAAGACGTTGTCAAAAATTATTTCCCCGCTTGTTATGACGTCCCCGAGGACGAAAAGGGAACCGAAGGCTACCTTTTTGACTTCGGCGAAAACACCGGCGGCATCGTCGGTATGCGCATCGACGCCAAAGCCGGGCAGAAGATAATACTTCAGATGGGCGAATGCCTGGAAAACGGCGTGCTCGACCTCGATCAGATGTATTTTCTTCCCGATCACTACGATCACAGATGCGTGTATATCTGCCGCGAAGGTGTTCAGATATATCTGCCGTCATTCACCTATTTCGGCGCAAGATACTGCCTTGTTATGGGCATTACCGAAGAGCAGGCAAAGAATATGGGTGTATTTTTCTGCGTCTGCCATTCCGGCGTAAAGAAGATCGGCGATTTTCATTGCTCGAACTCCGTCGCAAACAGAATTTACGACGCCTGTATGGTAAGCGATCTTTCAAATCTGTGGTATTTCCCAACGGACTGCCCTCAGCGTGAAAAGAACGGCTGGACGGGCGACGCTTCGCTTTCCGCCGAACAGTTTATGACGTCGTTTTCCTGCGAAAGGACGTTTGCCGAATGGCTGCGCCACATAAGGGCTGCCCAAAAACCGAGCGGCGAGCTTCCCGGCATCGTGCCTACGGGCGGCTGGGGCTTTGCCTGGGGCAACGGGCCTGCGTGGGACGCGGTCTGCGTCAACCTGCCGTATGAAATCTACCGTTTCACGGGTGACGTTAAGATACTCAAAGAAAACGCCGGAATGATCTGGAATTATTTCCGCTATATGCTCACGAAGCAGAAAGAAAACGGACTTTACGCCTACGGACTCGGCGACTGGTGCCCCGTCGGCGGGAAAATAAAGCCGCCGCTTGAGCTGACCGACTCCGTGACGCTTATGGACATAATGTCAAAAGCCGCAAAAATTTTCTCGCTTCTCGGAGAAAAAGACAAAGCGGAAGAAATAAAGAACGAATATGCGCGTCTGAGAAACGCAATACGCGCAAATCTCATAAACGAAGACCTCGTTGCCGCGGGTTCGTGCCAGACGTCGCAGGCGATGTGCCTGTATTACGGCATATTTGACGAAAGTGAATACAAAAAAGCTTTCGGCATACTGCTTGATTTGATAAAGGCGGCTGACGATCATATCGACACGGGCGTTCTCGGCGCAAGATGTATCTTCCGTCTGCTTGCCGACAACGGCGAAGAAGAGCTTGCGTGGAAGATGATAACCCGTACCGACGCACCGTCATACGGCAACTGGATAGCGACGGGAGCGACGAGTATGTACGAAAACTTCGGCTATCCGCAGTCGAGGAACCACCATTTCTTCGGCGACGTTTCGGCGTTCATGATAAACTACGTCGCGGGCATCCGGGTCAATACGGAGTTTGACGACAGCGGATGCGTGGAGATCAGCCCGTGCTTCATCAAAGAACTTGATTTTGCTTCGGGTGAAACGAACGGCGTGAAGGTCGAATGGTACCGCACGGATAAAGGAGTGACGCTCCGCGTGGATGATGCGGGAGTTTACTACGGACGTATCGTGCTGCGCGAAGGAAAGTTTGCCGACGGAACGACGGAAAAACCGTTGGCAAGCGGAGTATACGAAATTACTATTCAGAATTAAGAATCCCGGTGATTGATTATGGACGGACAGGTGAGAATGAGCGAAGGCTCGATAGCACTTGCGGAAGTAATAGGCGTCCTCATCTTTCTGCTTGCGCGTCCGCTGATAGCGGCGTTCACCGATGAAAAGGACGCGATCGCTTTCGGCGTGCAGAAATCGCACACCTGCGCTATGTTCTACTGCCTGCTCGCGGCGTCGCACTGCATTTCCGCCGTGCTTCGCGGAGCCGGAAAAGCCAAGGTGCCTATGGGGACGATGCTCGTCTGCTGGTGCATCATCCGCGTGGCGTTCCTTGAAATAACGGTGCCGCTCACGAACAGCATTTCCGTCGTCAACTGGGTGTACCCGCTGACGTGGCTGCTCAGTACGGTCTTCCTCACGTTCTACTACCTCAAGGTCGACTGGCTCCACGCGATGGAGAAACAAGGATAATAAAAAAAGGGTTTTCGCGCATTTGCGCGGAAATCCTTTTTTGACTTGATACCGAAGAGTTTTCAATTATATTTTATTACCTTTTTCAGCTTGCAATGGAGGACGTAGCGTTCGTCCGAGGTGGAGGAAACGTTCGTGCAGGTGCAGAGCGTGAGGATGCGCGTATTTTCGTCGTAGGGGAGTTTTCTGTTTTTAAGCTCGGACTTTCTCTGTATCTCTTTCAGAAAATCGAGATATGCCTCGGTGTTCTTGAAAGAAATGTTGATGAAATGGTTGCCGCCGGAACGGTAAGCCGCGAATATCTCGTAAACATAGACCGCTTCTTCCGTTATCAGCTCGACGGTGATAAGGTCTGCGGACGAGCTGCGCGTTGACGATTCCATCCAGTTCTTTATGCTTCTGAACATCGTGCCGTTTGTCATACAGTGACCGTAGATGACGGTGTTAAGGTTGTTGCTGACGTTGCGCGAGTTGCGGAAGTCGGTGAATATCGAGCCGGACACCGCCGTTTCCTTGTAAATGTCGCGGTGGAGGTAAAAATCGTTGTCGGGCGGAAGCACCACGGGGTAGTTTATCTGTCCCATTCCGCCTTTGCAGAGGATCCAGGCGTAAATATCGGAATTTTTCTTTTTCAGTTCGGCAAGCATATTGAGGTAGGTATCGTATTTACCCGTCGTTGAGGGATCGTACCATTCCTCGTTCTGCTCGGTGACACCGAGCGAATCGTAAAGGCACAGCGTTCCGGCGGAAGTCCTGACCTTTGCAAGGCGGTTCACCTCGGACTTCGTCTCTATCGTTTCGATAAGCTCTTCCACAAGCTGACGGCTCTTCGTGTCGTCGGCGATACGGACGGCTATCGAATAGACGCAGTACATAAATAAGGAAGCGCAGGTTATGAGGAGGAGCATCCGTATCACGAAATTCGCGTTGATGACGGACTGCTTTTTGACGACGCACGACGGCTTTATTTTCCGGGTGTCGAGGTCTTCGAGAGTTTCTTCAAAGCCGGCTTCCGGGAGCTTTTCCCCGAAATGCCCGGGCTCTTCGGCGATATCGTTTTGTTCTTCCGGAACGATCTCTTCGTTTTCGCCGCTCTTTTTTTCGTCTTCCATCGCTGAACCTCCCTTGTAATTATTTTTTACAGTATAGCATATTATATCATTTTATCAAGTAGAACGCGCAAAAATTTCAAATTTCGTTACAAAACTCTCTTATTTTCAACGATTTTAATGAAAAGTGTTGACAAATCATCTTTTTCGTATAAAATGGTATGGATATGATATATAATTTTACGGAGGAAAAACCAATGTCAGAAGAAAAAGTAAAAGAAATAGGAAAAAATCGCTATGAGCTTACCCTCAATATCGAAAAGCCGGCTTTTGATGCGGCAGTTCTCGCTGCATACAAAAAGAACGTGGGCAAAATCACCGTTCCCGGTTTCCGCAAGGGCAAAGCACCCAAGTCCATCATCGAAAAAATGTACGGCTCGTCCTTCTTCTATGACGACGCTCTCGACGCTCTGCTTCCCGATATCTACTCCAAAGCAGTTGACGAATCCGGTCTTGACGTAGTTTCGCGTCCCGAACTCGAGGTCGTCTCCATCGACGATAACGGCGTAGTTATTTCCGCAAAGGTCTACACCAAACCCGTTGCGACAGTCAAGCAGTACAAAGGTCTCGAAGCCGAAAAAGAAGAAGCAGTCGTTTCCGACGAAGAGATCGAAAAAGAGATACAGAGCGTAAGAAAACGCAATTCCCGTATGCTCACCGTTACCGACAGACCTGCCGAAAACGGCGATACCGCAGTCATCGACTTTGAAGGCTTCCGCGACGGCGTCGCTTTCGACGGCGGCAAAGGCGAAAATTACAGCCTCACCCTCGGCTCCGGCTCCTTTATCCCCGGTTTTGAAGAACAGATCGTCGGTCACAACGCAGGCGATAAATTCGACATCACCGTCACCTTCCCCGAAGACTACGGCGAAAAATCCCTTGCCGGCAAGGAAACCGTGTTCAAGATCAACGTTCACGAGCTTAAAAAGGAAGAGATCCCCGAACTCGATGACGATTTCGTAAAGGAAGTTTCCGAAAATCTCGACACCGTCGATGAATACAAGGCTGATATCAAGGCGAAAATAACCGAGAGAAAAGAAAAAGCCAACGACAGAGCGTTTGAAGAAAAACTCATCGACGCGCTCATCGCCAATACCGAAGTCGAAGTCCCCGATTGTATGATCGACGACGAAGTCGACAACGATATCCGCGATTACGATTACAGACTCCGTTCCCAGGGCGGCAGCCTTGAAATGTACTACAAATACACCGGTCAGGACGAAAAAGCTCTCCGCGGCACTCTCCGTCCCGGTGCCGAAAGACGCGTCCGCACCCGTCTCGCTCTCGAATGTGTCATCAAAGCCGAAAACATCGCCGCAACTCCCGAAGAGATCGAAGAAGAATACAAGAAGATCGCTTCCGGCTACACTATGGAACTCGACGACGTAAAGGCAAGGATCCCCGAAGCGGGCATCTGCGAAGATATCGCGTTCCGCAAAGCAGTTGATTTCGTAAAGGCAAACGGAATTGCCAAAAAATGCGAATGTGACGACTGCAAAGACCACGAATAAGCAAAAGACCGAAAGAAGCTATCTTTCGAGCGTGAAAGAAGGTAAACTATGGCGTTAGTACCAATGGTAATCGAACAAACAAACCGCGGTGAGAGGTCATTCGATATTTTTTCAAGACTTCTCAACGACCGCATCGTCTTCCTCGGTGAAGAGATAAACGACGCTACCGCGTCCCTTGTCGTGGCGCAGCTCCTTTACCTCGAAGCCCAGGATCCCGAAAAGGACATTTGTCTTTACATCAACTCGCCCGGCGGCTCCATAACCAGCGGTATGGCGATATACGATACTATGAATTTCATAAAATGCGACGTATCGACGATCTGCGTCGGTATGGCGGCGTCAATGGCGGCATTCCTGCTTTCCGCAGGCGCAAAGGGCAAACGTATCTGCCTCCCCAACTCCGAAGTTATGATACATCAGCCTCTCGGCGGAATGCAGGGGCAGGCGACCGATATCAAGATCCACGCCGAAAGAATAATCAAAATAAAAGAAAAACTCAATAAGATCCTTGCCGAAAACACCGGCAAGAGCTACGAACAGATCTGCGCCGACACCGAGAGAGACAATTTCCTCACTGCGGAACAGGCGAAAGAGTATGGTCTTGTTGACAAAATTTTCGATAAAAGGCAATAATTTTTATGGCAAACGATAAAACAACCAAAGGCGTCAGATGCGCCTTTTGCGGACGTGTCACCGAAAACCCCATAAGACTCAATATCGAAGGCAGAGATATGGATTTCTGCGAGGAATGTGTCTCTGTCTGCCTTTCCATCGCCGACGGCTACGAAGACCTTATGAGCGAAAAAAGGTCGCCGTCCGTCAGGCAGAAGGCGATACCGCTCCCCAAGCCGAGCGAACTCAAGGCAAAGCTCGACGAGCACGTTATCGGTCAGGACGAGGCGAAGATCGCGCTTTCCGTGGCGGTGTATAACCATTACAAGCGCATAAACAGCCTTATCAAGAGCGGAAAAGGCAAAAAGGGCAAGGATGCGAAGGAGGACGACGGAGTAAAACTCCAGAAATCCAACGTGATGCTGCTCGGACCTACCGGTGTCGGCAAAACCCTGCTTGCACAGACGCTTGCCGAAACGCTTGAAGTGCCGTTTGCCATAGCCGATGCCACCACGCTCACCGAAGCGGGCTACGTCGGCGAAGATGTCGAGAACATTCTGCTCCGTCTTATCCAGGCGGCGGACTATGATGTGGAAAAAGCCGAAAAAGGCATAATCTATATCGACGAGATCGACAAAATATCGCGCCGCAGCGAAAACCGCTCCATCACCCGCGTCGTATCGGGCGAGGGTGTTCAGCAGGCGCTCTTAAAAATACTCGAAGGCACGGTCTCCAACGTACCTCCGCAGGGCGGCAGAAAACACCCGAACCAGGAATTTATCCAGATAGACACGTCAAACATCCTCTTTATCTGCGGCGGCGCTTTCGACGGACTCGAAGCCCTTATCGAAGAACGTATGGGCAAGCAGTCTATCGGATTTTCGTCGGGCATAAAGACGAAAGAAGAGAAGTCAAAGTCCGTGATATTGCGTGAGGTGACGCCGCACGATCTTGTGAAGTACGGCATCATCCCCGAGCTTGTCGGACGTATCCCCGTTGTCTGCGCTCTCGATCCGCTCGACCGCGACGGACTTATCCGCATACTCACCGAGCCGAAGAACGCGATAGTCAAGCAGTACAAAAAACTGATGGAAATGGACGGCGTGACGCTTGAATTCGAGAAAGAAGCTCTCGAAAAGATCGCCGACAGAGCCATCGAGCTGAATACGGGCGCCAGAGGGCTTCGCACCATCACCGAAAAACTGATGACTCATTTTATGTACGAGATCCCGTCGCAGGACGACGTACACGAACTGACGATCAAAGCGGAAATGGTAAAGTAAATTACAAATTAAAAATTTCAAATGGCAAATTGAGGAGGTAAAAATGAAAATGAAAAAAATCATATCTCTCGTTATCATCTTTTCCTTTGCCGTGTCGCTTCTCGTTTCCTGCTCTTCCGGCATAAAAAACGGCGACGTTGACGAATATATCGTCAAAACCCTTGAGCTTGTAAGCACTAAGCTGAAAAACGACGAATATTTCGCCCTTTACGGCTCCAACGAGGAAAACGACGCACTCCGTTCCCTTGTCAAAGACACCGACTTCACGCATCCGGTCGCCGTCTATGAAATGACGATAAACAATTCTTCCGTATTCGGTTTTATGTCGGAACGTGCCGATTATTTCAAACTTACGAAAGAGCTGCGTGATTCACTGAATATCGCAAGCTCCCTCGTTTCGGCGGTGAACGCCCGTAAATCTACGGGACACGTTGCGTTTTCCGCCGCCATCACAAGTAATGTTACTTTTGCGTGCAGTACGCAGAAGGAAGAGAAGAATTACATATACGTTTACGACAATATCAGCCTGCTTGTGAACGTCTCCGAAAGCAAAAACGACGTCGTTCGGATAACGGCGTCCCCGTTCTTCGCCGACGGCACGGACAAAGAAGCGATAGAAGAAGTCTTCTCCTTCGCCGGAACAGACGTGAAAATAAAATAAAGCGTAAAAAAGGATTTCCGAACGCCGGAAATCCTTTTTTGAATGAGGGAGAGGAAAAGTTTTCAGTTTTCAGTTTTCAGTTTTCAGCTTTCAGAAAAAGCACCGGGAAATTTTGTTTGTAACGGCGCGTACTCGTATGCGCAAAGTGAAATATTTGCCCTCCGGGCAAATGTGAAATAATCTGCTTCGCAGATTGTTAAATATCGCCGAAGCAATGTGAAATGTGCTGCGCACGTTGAGGTAATTATTTTCACGTTTTCACGCGAAATTTCTGAAAACTGAAAACTCAAATTGTAAATTTATTTCTTTTTCTTCAAACCCACTTTACATATCAAAACAACGGTAGTATAATAACTTGTCTTGGAATGTTTACTTTTTAATGACGCATCGGGCACGATTTACATATATTCCCATATTCAGGCAATAAACTGTGCGCCCGTCAGATAAAAAGGAAAGCATCCTTAAATATAAAGGAGGTATACCAATGGATCCCGTAGTATGGATCATCATCGTCGTTGTCGCGGCTGCGGCAGCGGGCTTTGCGGGCTTTGTCTTCGGTCACAAGAAAAAGATCAAGGACGACAGCGGAAAGGTCAAAAACGCCGAAGTAGAAGCAGAACGCATCAAGCAGGAAGCGATCAAGATCGCCGAAACGAAAAAGAAAGAAGCAGCTCTTGAAGCAAAGGAAGAAGCTCTCCGCATCAAGAATGAAACCGAAAAAGAGCTTAAAGAAAGAAGAAACGACGTTCAGCGTCTTGAAAAGCGTGTGCTTCAGAAAGAAGAACACCTCGACAACAAGATCGAATCCCTTGACAAAAAGGAAGAAAAGCTGAACAACAAGATCAAGGAAAACGAAGCCCTTACCGAAAAGATCGAGGAGATCAAACAGCAGCAGCTCGACGAACTCCAGAAGATCTCCAATTTCACCCCGGAAGAAGCAAAAGACGTCATTCTCAAACGTGTCGAGGACGAATCCCGTCACGAAATGGCGCAGAAACTTATCGAAATCGAAAAAGAGTATAAGGAAAACGCAGAAGAGACCGCCAAGAAAATAATCACCCTTGCGATCCAGAGATGCGCGTCCGACAGCGTCGCGGAAGCTACCGTATCGGTGGTTGACCTTCCCAACGACGAAATGAAGGGACGTATCATAGGACGCGAAGGCAGAAACATCCGCTCTATCGAAACTCTCACCGGCGTTGACCTTATCATTGACGATACACCCGAAGCCATCACCATTTCCACCTTCGATCCCGTTCGCCGCGAGGTCGCCCGTCTCACTCTTGAAAAACTCATTTCCGACGGACGCATCCATCCTTCGAGAATCGAAGAAATGGTCGAAAAATCCAAGAAAGAAGTCGAAGCCGTCATCAAGCGCGAAGGCGAACAGGCTACCTTTGCCGCAGGCGTGCACGGACTCAATCCCGAACTCGTCAAGCTCCTCGGCAGACTCAAATTCCGTACTTCCTACGGTCAGAACGTACTCAAACATTCCGTCGAAGTCGCTCATATCGCAGGTATGATCGCAAGCGAGCTCGGGCTTGACGCCACTATCGCCCGCCGTGCAGGTCTTCTCCACGATATCGGCAAGGCTATGACGCACGAAGTGGACGGAAGCCACGTCGCCATCGGCGTTGACATCGCCAAAAAGTACAAGGAACACAAAGAAGTCATCCACGCTATCGAATCGCACCACGGCGACGTCGAGCCTTCGACCTATATCGCCGTCATCGTCCAGGCTGCCGACGCCATCTCCGCGGCACGTCCGGGCGCTCGCCGCGAAAATCTCGAAAACTACATCAAACGTCTGCAGAAGCTCGAAGAGATCGCAAACTCTTTCGACGGTATCGAAAAATCCTTCGCTATCCAGGCAGGCAGAGAAGTCCGCATAATGGTCAAGCCCGAGGAAGTTTCCGACGAAAAGATGCTCTTCCTTGCAAAGGATATTTCCAAGAAGATCGAATCCGAGCTTGAATATCCCGGACAGATCAAGATCAACATAGTGCGCGAAACACGCGCCGTTGACTATGCAAAATAACGTTTTTACACTTCTTGCCCTCGGCGATGTTGTCGGCAAAAAGGGAGTTGAACGCGTCGCGGAATACCTCCCGAAGCTCAAAAAAGAGTACGCAGCCGACTTCACCGTCGTGAACGGCGAAAATGCGTCGGATTCCAACGGACTCGACGTGTTTTCGGCTGATTCGCTCATATATTCGGGCGCCGACGTGATAACCGGCGGCAACCACACCGTCAATCACCACGAAATATACGACCGTCTCGACGACGACCGCCGTCTTCTCCGACCGGCGAATTTTCAGCCGCTCTGCCCCGGCAGCGGTCACACCGTTGTTGAAACCGGTGCTTTCCGCGTCCTCGTGATGAACGTGTCGGGACAGGTCTTTATGAACCCGTGCGATAACCCGTTCGTCTGCGCGGAGCGCATACTCAAAGAAGAAAGCGGGAAGTACGATATCGCGTTCTGCGATATCCACGCCGAAGCGACGAGCGAAAAGATCGCCTTTGCACAGTATTTTGACGGCAGGATAAGCTGCGTTTTCGGCACTCACACCCACGTTCCGACTGCCGACGAGCAGATCCTTCCGAACGGAACGGGATACATCACCGATATCGGAATGTGCGGCGTAAGCAAAAACACCATCCTCGGCGTAGTGTCCGACGGAGTGATAAACCGTTTCGTGACGGGCACAAGTCAGCGCTTCAACCGCCGTGCCGAAGGCAATGCCGAAATAAACGGCGCGGTTTTCAGATACGACACCGTGTCGAAACGATGCGTCAGCGTCGAAAGAATCAAAAGATTATAAGAAAGGAACAAAATTATGCCGAATATTATCAACCTTTTGGAGGACGCTCAGCCCGATGCCACTATGTCGCTCATAACGACCGGCGGTATGATCGTCGTCCTCGTCCTCGTTTTCTATTTCCTCCTCTGGCGTCCTCAGAAAAAGCAGCAGAAAGAAACCGATCAGATGCGTAACTCCATCGAACGCGGCGACGTCATCACCACGCTCGGCGGCATCCTCGGCATAGTAATAGCCGTCAAAGACGACAATATCCTCATCGAGACCAGCGGCGACAAAACCAAACTGCAGATACAGCGCTGGGCAGTCCGCTCCATCGAAAAGAAAGCCGACTAAACGGCTTGAGCCGGCGCATAACGGACGAATGTCACCGCTCGCAGTACAGTTGTACAGCTTCGGGTTCCGTTCGCCCATTCTGCATCCGGCTCAAGCCGTTTATAACCGAATCGGCGCATATTGAACAAACGTCACCGCAAATCGCTGACGCGAAATGATATATTGCCTGAAGGCAATATGATATACGCCTTACGGCGTATGATATATCGCTGCGCGATATGATATATTGCCTTTGGCAACATTGAGGTTATTATTTCACGCAGATGCGTGAAATAATTTCTTCTATAAATAAACAGCTTGGCTCGAAAGGAAGTTGTATTATGAAAACTTACACTTTGCCCGAAAAAAAGGTCGAAACGCGCTTTTCCGCCGACGTTGTCGTCTGCGGAGGAGGAACGGCAGGCGTTCACGCGGCTGTTGCCGCGGCAAACGAAGGCTGCTCCGTCATAATCATCGAGCAGTTCGGCTCGCTCAGCGGATCTGCCGGCAACGGTCTTGTCACGCCGCTTATGCATATGCACGTCAACGGCGATCCCCAGTGTTCCTACATCACGCCGCTCCTTAACGCCAAGCTCGACGAGCAGGACGGACTTTATCCCGACAGACGTCAGTTCGATCCGCTTGCCATACGCTACGCGTCCGAGCGACTTTGCATTGACGCAGGCGTAAAGATCCTTTATTATCACTTCATCAGCGACGTTATTACCGAAAACGGAACGGTAAAGGGCATCGTGACCGTTTCCAAATCGGGAATGTACGTTATCGAAGGCAAAGAATTCATCGACTGCACCGGCGACGGCGACGTTTCCGTTCTTGCGGGCGGCACTTACACCAAAGGCAACCCCGAAACGGGCAAATGTCAGCCCATCTCGCTCCGCTACACGGTCGGCGGCGTCGATCAGAAGGCGTTCGGCGAATTTATGCTTGAACATTCAAAGCAGAACGGCGTCACCAAGGCGGCGTCCTTCGACGGCGAAAAGGTCTATACCGCCGTCACCAACACCGACGACTGGGTTTTCAGCGATCTGTTTATCGAAGCGGTCGCAAAAGGCGATCTTCTCCCCGAAGACAAGGCATATTGGCAGGTCTTTGCCGTTCCCGGCAGACCGGACACGCTCGCGTTCAACAACCCCGAATTTTTCGAGGACGTTGACGGCACCGACTCGATGCACCTCACCAGAGCGCAGATAGAGGGAAAAGAACGCATCTACCGTCAGCTCAAATTCTATAAAAAGTATTTCAAGGGCTTTGAAAACGCCTATATTTCCGAGATCGCGCCTATGGTCGGCATCCGCGAGAGCCGCAACATAGACACCAAGTACATCCTCACCGCGGAAGACCTGCTTTCGCGCAAGAAATTCTCCGACTATATCTGCCAGTCCAACTATCCCATAGACGTTCACGGCGTCCAGCTCAAATGCAGCACCATCGCAACGCCTGTCAACGACGGTATGCCCTGGTACGATATCCCGTTCGGCTGCCTTGTGGTCAAGGACTTCTCCAACCTCTTTGTTGCGGGAAGATGCGTCGGCTGCGAATTCGTTGCGGAAGCGTCGCTCCGTATCCAGCCCTGCTGCCGTGCCACCGGCGAAGCGTCCGGCATCGGCGCCGCTCTCGCACTCAAAAACGGCGTTTCGTCCTATGACGTAAAAGGCGAAGACGTCAGAGCGATTATGATAAGCAAGGGCGCGGACTTCAAGCCGCAAGCGTAATAGTAGGGGACGGCGTCCCCTTGAAGTAAGAAGTAAGAAGTAATAGTGAAGAAGTAAGGAAATTATTTCACGCAGAAAATGCGTGAAATAATTTTTTTGCCGTTATTTTAAGGTTAAAACACCGTAAATTTCAAAAAACGGGTGAAAGTTTTTCGGCTCTCATACGACTAATAGATGAAAGGGTAAAAACCTTTTCGGAAAGGAGAAAGCCAATGGACAACGGTGAAAGTAGCTACCGCCGTTTTCTTGACGGAGATGACCAAGGAATGGCTGAGATCATCGATTCCTACAAAGACGGTCTCATTCTTTATCTTAACGGTTACGTAAGCAATATATTCATTGCGGAAGAACTGACGGAAGATACCTTCTTTCGGCTGATAACCAAGAAGCCGAAATTCTCGGGCAAAAGCACGTTCAAGTCGTTTCTGTATGCGATAGGACGTAACGTGGCTGTTGATTACGTAAGGCATAATTCAAAAACGCTCGATACTCCGATCGAAGATATGGAGGAATATCTGAGCGAGGAAGAAAGCCTTGAGCAGTCCTACATAAAGGAAGAACGGAAGCTGACCGTTCACAAGGCGCTTTCCGAGCTTTCCGCCGATTACAGAAACATCCTTTGGCTCGTGTATTTTGAGGAATTTTCAAACAAGGAAGCCGCGGTGATACTCAAAAAGAATGAAAGTCAAGTCAACAATCTCCTTCATCGGGCAAAACAATCTTTGAAATCAAAACTTGAAAAGGAGGGCTTTATTTATGAAGAGCAGTAATGAAATGTTTAACGATCTTCTCGAGCGCAGAGATAAGTATTACGCCGAAAAGAAAAGCAAAAGAACAAAAGCAGTAAAATATATGTCTTGCGTATGCCTCGTCGCTTTGTTGGGCGTCGGTATCTGGAGAGTCGGTATGATCGGCACACCGACGGAGTTTCCGCCCATAACGAGCGAAGAATCACAAGGCAATGACAATTCCCAACCAGGCGACACGGAAGAATCAAAGCCGGAAGACGAACCGGCATCCGAGACGTCGGACGAATCAAACGGCGAAGAATCGAGCGCCGACGACGAAGAACCGAGTATCGGCGAAGAATCAAGCACCGGAGAAGAAACAAGCACCGGCGAAGAAACGAGCACCGGTGAAGAAACAAGCACAGGGGAAGAACAGGGTACCCCGTTAATAATCCGTTCCGACACAAGTGGTGAACCCTCACCGAGCGTAAAAATCACCGTTAAGGCAGGAAAGTCGAAAATCAAAATCGGAGAAGATTTGCCGGTTGAGATTATTTATGGTAACTATGAGCCGCCTGATGAAAACGGACCGACATATTCCGGAAAAATAACGCTGGAACGCCAACTTTCTGATGGATCCTTCATAAATGAAACAATAACGGAATTTTATGACATCTATGATCTTTGTGAAAAGAAGCTTTCGTATGTTGTTCCGGGAGAGATTTTCGCAGAAAAGGAAGAAGACAAAGAATCTGGTTTGTCAAAAGCAGAAGGCTTTGTTGTTTTTAGGGTTCAGGAATCAGTGCCGCTGTGGAATTTTAAGTCGTCTAACGGCGTGGCAATGTATTATCGCATAGTGGGTGACGACGTATACCTTTACGGTTCACAGTATGATTTTGCCAATGACATAAGAAGTTATACCACGGAAATTTCGGATAATGGTCCTTCCGGCGAGCCCATAACGGACGATGAGACCGGCACCGGCGAAGAGACCAGCACCGGCGAAGAAACGAGTACCGGTGAAGAATCAAGTACCGGCGAAGAGACCAGCGGCAGCGAAGAGACCAGCACCGGCGAAGAAACAAGCACCGGTGAAGAAACAAGCACCGGTGAAGAAACAAGCACCGGTGAAGAAACAAGCACCGGTTGGTTTATTATTGGTTCCGGCGGAAGCGGTGGGTACGATGAACCCGCACCTCAGTGGTCAATACAGATCAAGATAAAAAAATCAAAAATCAAAGTCGGGGAAGATTTACCGATCATTATCAACGGTGTAAACTATGACCCTCATGAATATGAAGATGTTCCGGAATTTCCCGGAAAAATAACGGTGACTCGTCTGCTTTCCGACAGATCGAGAATAACGGAAACAGTAGCGGAAGCCGATAACGTGTATGATCTGTACGAAAAAACACATTCGTATGTTATTCCGGGAGAAACGTTCACGGAAAAGGATGCAGAAGACAAGGAATATGGATATACGAAAGCAGAAGGCTGCGTTATTTGCCGGTTAGATACATTTGAGCCATATCCGAAAGATGATCCCGATAAATGGCATGCAACGGGCGGCAGCGTGGGAATGTATTATCGTATCGTAGGCGACGACGTATACCTTTACGATTCACAGTATGATTTTGCCAATGACATAAGAAGTGATACCACGGTAATTTCGGATAATGGTCCTTCCGGCGAGCCCATAACGGATGATGAGACCGGCACCGTCGAAGAGAATTAATTAAAATACGGTTCCGACAATGATATCTTGCTGAAATAATGAACTTCCGCACTCTCCTTCAGTCACCTGCGGTGACAGCTCCCTCCAGGAGGGAGCCTATTATCGCCATCTGCTTCATCTGCAAAACATACAAAAGGTTTGTCTTCAATTTTCGGTTTTCAGCAATTTGCAGGTGAAAACTGAAAACTGAAAACTGAAAACCGAAAACTCAAAAAAGGATTTCCGTTCACAACGCGGAAATCCTTTTTATGCTTATATCATTTTTTCGTATCTGAACACTTCATCGAACTTTTCTTCGTTCAGAAAACCGAGCGACAAGCAGGCGTCTTTGAGGGAAATATCCTCCTCAAACGCCTTTTTTGCTACCTTTGCGGCGTTTTCGTAGCCGATATAGGGATTGAGGCAGGTGACGAGCATCAGCGAACGGTCGAGGTTTTCTTTCATTTTCGCTCTGTTTGCCTTTATGCCCGAAGCGCAGTTGACGTTGAACGACGTTATGCAGTCCGCAAGCAGGCGGACGGATTGCAGGAAATTATATATGCAGACGGGCATAAACACGTTCAGCTCAAAATTTCCCTGCGACGCCGCCATTCCCACCACGGTGTCGTTGCCCATCACCTGCAAAGCGACCATCGTGACCGCTTCGCACTGCGTCGGGTTGACTTTCCCCGGCATTATCGAAGAGCCCGGCTCGTTTGCGGGTATGGTTATTTCGCCAAGCCCGTTGCGGGGACCGGACGCGAGGAACCTCACGTCGTTGGCTATCTTCATCATATCGGCGGCAAGCGCCTTGATCGCTCCGTGGGCGAAAACAAGCTCGTCCTTCGATGTGAGCGAATGAAACTTGTTCTTTTCGCTGTAAAACGCTTTGCCCGTGAGAATCGTTATTTCTTCCGCGGCTTTCTCGCCGAAACCGTGCGGCGCGTTTATCCCGGTGCCGACGGCTGTCCCGCCGAGCGACAGATAGTGCAGTTTGCCGACCGCTTCATTTATCATTTCCGCGTCGCGTTCAAGACTGTAACGCCAGCCCGATATCTCCTGGGAAAACCCGATGGGAGTCGCGTCCTGCAAATGAGTCCTGCCGGACTTTATCACGCCTTCGTTTTCCTTTTCAAGAGCGTAAAACGTCTTTATAAGCCCGTTTACCGCGGGAATAAGTCTGTCTTCAACGGCGATGACGGCGGCAACGTGCATCGCGGTCGGGAAAGTGTCGTTGCTCGACTGGCTCATATTCACGTCGTCGTTCGGGTGGCAGAGCCTTTGCCCGAGGATCTCGTTGGCTCTGTTTGCTATGACCTCGTTGGCGTTCATATTCGTCTGCGTGCCGGAGCCGGTCTGGAACACAACGAGCGGGAAATGACTGCCGAGCTTGCCGTCTATGACTTCGTCGCACGCTTTTTCTATCGCGCCGAGCTTCTCCGGCGTCATTTTCTGCGGAACGAGGACGGCGTTTGCGCGCGAAGACGCTTTTTTGAGTATACCGAAAGCGCGTATTATCTCTTCCGGCATCGTTTCGCTTCCCACGCCTATTCTGAAATTGCGTCGGCTCCGCTCCGTCTGCGCTCCCCAATAGCTTTCGGCAGGGACTTCGATATCGCCCATTGAATCGTGTTCTGTGCGGTATTCCATAGTCAGCACCCGAAGAACGTCTTTATGTTGTCTGCGACTTTTTCCATCAGTATCTTGCGCGCTTCGACGGAGCCCCACGCCATATGCGGAGTAAAGCAGACGTTCGGATTTTCGCGCAGTGCAAAGAACGGATGGTCTGCTCTGAACGGCTCGCTCGTGTAAACGTCGCAGCCAACGGCGCCGATACTGCCGTTTTTCACCGCGTTTGCTATCGCTTCTTCGTCCCAGACACCGCCGCGGGCGGCGTTGACGATCACGACGTCTTTTTTCATCGACGCGATCCTGCTTTCGTTTATCAGGCATCTCGTTTCGCTTGTCAGCGGACAGTTGAGCGTGATTATGTCGGATTCCTTGCAGAGCGTGTCGATATCGACACATTCGGCGTCACTGACGGGAGTTCTCTTGTTTACGATGAGCCTGCATCCGAACGCTTTTGCGACTTCTCCGATGCGTCTGCCGATGTTTCCGTAGCCGACGATGCCCCAGGTCTTGCCCGAAAGGTCGTGATAAGACGGCGACAGGCGGTTTGCGACGTTCCCTGCGGAATAGCTGCCGTCACGGACGAAGCGGGTGTAGTCGTCGAGGTGCAGCATAAGCTGAAGCACGGTCGCCACGGTGAGGGCGGCGACGCTGTCGGTGGAATAGCCTGCCACGTTTCTGACGGCGATACCGCGTTTTTCGCAGTAATCAAGGTCGATATTGTCTTTTCCGGTGGCGCAGATGCAGATGAGACGGAGTTTTTCGAGGTCTTTCAGATTGCTTTCGTTCAGTCTGACCTTGTTCAGCACCGCAACGTCCGCGTCGGCGAGGCGTGACGCGACCTCCTCCGGCGGAGTGGTGGCGTGATACGTCACGTCACCGAGCTTTTCAAATGCCGAATAATCTATGCCGTCACCGAGTGTGGCGGTGTCAAGAAATACTATTTTCATTTATATCGCCTCAAAGATGTGAAATTATGAAACCGAAGCTGAATTCTTCGCTTCCCATACGATATTCCGGAAGCGGCTGTATGCCGCAGGAGTTGCTGCCTATTCCGTCGTGGAACGCGTCGATGTTGAGGAACACTTTTCCGCTGTCAACAAGCTCGTGATCGTGGAGTTTGGCTGCCATTTCCTCGCTGCCGTAGCGGTTGAGGTTGAACGAGAACGGCTTGCCGTCGTAAATGAACGTGGCGACGCTGTTTCCGTTGTTGATCTCAAGGTATTCGGTGCCGATGTGCGCCATATTTTCCTGCGGCTTGATGTAATGCTCAAAGTTTGCGTCGGCTGTCGTGTCGTAAAGTCCCATTTTTGAAGCGTTCTGCTTGTCGGTGTAGCTTTCGTAAGGTCCCATTCCGAAATAGACGGCGTCAGCAAAGTCTTTTTCAAGTTCAAATTCAAATCCGAATCTCGGCAGATAGGGCTTTGTCGTGTCGCGCTTGGCGTCGACCTTGACCTTGACGCCTTCGAGATACGGCGTGTAGGTTATCTTGCCGGTGACGATCGTCTTGTCGCCGTTCGTCAGCGCAAAGTCGCAGACAAGGTCGCATCCTTCAAGGCGAAGACCTCTGTTTTCGGTGACGGCGCCGAAATATCCGTTGTTGTACCACCCGGCTTTGCTGTATCTGTCGTTGTCGGTAGGTGCGCGGAACACGGTGAGGTGAGCCGGACGCACGGACTCGGGAAGAACGGGCATACCCGTTGCCTTGTCGACGGCGATATCGCCTCTTACGAAAGAAGTCTCGGTCTCTTTGAACGCTTTTGCGGTAAATTCGCGGACTATCGTCTCTTTTGCGAGCCTGAACTGACCGAAACCGATCTCCTCAGACGTGGAATTATATTTAACATATACGTTGAGGTACGCTTTTTCGCCCTTTTCGGTAACGTCGGAAAGGAGGTATTTTCTGCTTTCTCCCGGTTTCACTCCGATGATGCCTTCGTTTGCGGTCTTTATCTGTCTGCCGCCGTCAACTACCTCCCATTCGAGGTATGCGTCGTCGAACGCCTTGAACTTGCGCAGCGACGTGAAGGTAAGCACGTTGTTTTCGTAAGAAAGTCTGAACGGCTTGATGACCTGCTTGTATTCGCGCAGTCCCATATGCGGACGTCTGTCGGGGAACACAAGTCCGTCAACGCAGAATTCGGCATCGTGGGGCTTGTCGCCGAAATCGCCGCCGTAGGTGAAATGACCGTCTTCGTTGATGACGGAGTGGTCGCAGAACTCCCATACACAGCCGCCGAAGAAAGAATCGTAGGAATAGATAAGATCCCAATAATCCTTAAGACTTCCGGGACCGTTGCCCATTGCGTGACAGTATTCGCAGAGGAAGAACGGCTTGTCGGCGTTCGGGTTGTCGAGATAATGATTTCTTATGTTGTCGGGATGCGTGTACATAAGGCTGTCGACGGAAACGAAGGTGCATTTTCCCGCAGCGGGATTTTCAAGAAATCCCGGCTCGTGAAGCCTCGTTTCGTCCTCGGAATGTATAAGCCGCGTTCCGTCTTCGGTGGCGAAATACCACGCCATTGCTTCGTGGTTTCTGCCCATACCCGATTCGTTGCCGACCGACCACATAATGACGCAGGCGTGGTTGCGGTCGCGGACGAGCATACGTCTTGCTCTGTCCATATACGCTTCCTCGTATTCGGGGTTATCGGTGAAATATCCCCAATTACCCATCTGCTGCATACCGTGAGTCTCGATATCCGCTTCGTCGCAGACGTAAAGACCGTATCTGTCGCAGAGAGTGTAGAAACGCGGATCGTTGGGATAATGACTTGTCCTTATCATATTGATGTTGTGGGCTTTCATTATCTTTATGTCGTTTTCCATATCTTCAAGGCTCACGGCGTAGCCTTTCGTCGGGTGCGAGTCGTGACGGTTCACGCCGCGGGCTTTCACGTTCTGACCGTTGATATAGATAACGCGGTCTTTTATCAGAATTGTGCGGAAGCCGATATCGAAGGGGATATATTCGTCGCCGCATTTGATTATGAGCTTATAAAGATCGGGTATCTCGTCGCTCCAGAGACGGGGAGACGCGATATCGTTCAGCGGCGACACGCTTCCGTCGGGAGCGTAAAGGGAAGCGGTGTAGGGCTTGTCCGTTTTGATCTCCACGTTGCCGACCGTGAAATCGTCGTTCAGCGTGGGCTTTACGACGATATCGCCTGCGTGGTCTTCGCTTCTGTAAAGCAGGAAAACTTCGCGGAATATGCCGGAAAGGCGGAATTTGTCCTGGTCTTCGAGGTACGAGCCGTCGCACCACTTGAAAACGAGAACTTTTATGTCGTTTTCGCCGTCGTTCACCTTGTCGGTGATGTCAAATTCCGTCGTGCAGTGTGATACCTGGCTGTAACCGACGAAAGCGTCGTTGATGAACAGATAGAAGCACGAATCAACGCCTTCAAAGTTGATGTAAACGCGCTTTCCGTTCTTTTTTACGTTGAAGGTGCGGGAATAAAGTCCGCAGGGATCGTCTTCGGGGATCTCCGGCGGGTTGTCGATGGGGAACGGATAGGTTATGTTCGTATAGTTGGGGACGTCATATCCTCTGCCGAGGAACACCTGCCAGCAGGACGGTACGGGGAGAGTGTCCTTGGGAACGTAGGAGCCGGACGTGAATTCGGGCAGCTCTTTTTCGTTCCCATACCAGGTAAAGCCCCATTCGCCGCAAAGCGACTGAAAGAACGCACTTTCGCTTCTTTCGCCCTTTATCGCGTTTTCTTCGCTTTCGTAGGGGATGTAATAGGATCTCAGGTGACATTCGTTGACGTGAAGGATATCCTTGTTTCTGTGAAAAGAAAGTTCCATATTTATTCTACCTCCGTATAACAGTAAGAAAGGGGCGGGAGCGTGATATCAAACGCGCCCTTCGTCATTTCGATATCGCGTTCGATATCGCCTTTGAAGGAGTAATTTCCGCTCGGAAGAATACATTTTACGTTCGCGCTTACGTCGGTGACACCCGAGTTGACGAGGATAAGCGCCTTTTTGCCGGTCTTTTTGGACTGCCAGAGCATACCGTTCACGCACTGTGCTTCAACATAACCGTTGTACGCTTCGCGGCACTTGGTAAGGATGATCTTTTCGCCGTTGTCGGTGATGACAGGCGGACGGAGTACGCTGCCGGCGTTGAAATATTCGCGGAAGATGCTTCTTGCGCGGACGAGCTTGCAGTAGAAGTCCTGATGCGGCATACGGGAGAACAGCTCGGGCGTCATCCAGCCCATCTGCTGACCGAACAGGAACGACTGGGAGCCGAAAATACGCACGCCTGCTTCGTCAAGCACGCCGAAAAGGTTGTAGTCGAGGTTGCCGAGCGCACGGAAATCGGTGCCGAACGTGAATACCTTGTCCGAGAAAATAGCGGGGAAAGCGGGGACCTGGTCGTTCTTTATCCATATCCAGGTGAGATATGCGTCAAGATGCTTCAAAAACGGATCTGCGGTACATTCCGTGGTAAGGCAGAAGTTTTCGCCTCTGTTTCTGTCTATTCTTTCAAGCATCGTGTTGTAGGCATTGCACCACCATTCGCCGCCGCCCGACGGATGCTTGTGGCTTCTGTCGGTGCAGGTCTTGGCTTCGGCTGCCGCTATCTGGTCGATGTAAACGCCGTCAAAGCCGGTGTCTTCAAGCTGTTTGACTATCGACGCGACCTTGTCCTGCCAGAGAGTCGTGGAAGGGCACATTACCGAAAGGACGACGGAGCTTCCGTCTTCTTCCTTTGAAGCGTAGGTTTCGGTTATGGGGTTGCCGCTTAAGTCTTTCGTGCAGTATGGCTTTGCGACGGACGAAAATTCAAAGTCCTCCATACCCTTGTCGCGGGTGTCCCAAAGTCTGCCGTTTATGTAGGGCATCACCTTTATTCCGGCGTCGTGGAGCTTTTTCAGCCCGGGAAGCACGTTGTCTTTTATCGGGAAATAGTGCGGATAATCGTTGTCGAACGGTATCTTGTGCCAGTAATAGAGGTGGATGGCGGGCTTTACGCCGAGGACTTCCGCCTGCTTGATTATGTTGTCGGCAAAGTCGCCGTCGTCGATGACGCGGGTGTTGAACCAGCAGTCGGTGTTTCTGAGCCATTCGGGAACGCCTTTTTTGCCGTTTTCGTCGTAATCGGAATTGTAAAGCGCTTCTTCCTCGATGAATTTTTTATAGATGAGCGCGGCGTCGTACCAGTCGCCGTCGAACGAAGACATACACACGCTGCCGGAGAGCTTCTGACTGTTTTTGCCGTCGGTGATCCCCGTGAGATACTGCCACGATTTGAGGCAGAAATCGTTTTCGTGAGGGTCGCCGATGCAGCAGAGCTTTTTGGAAGCGGGAGCCTTGTCGTGACAGCCGTAGTACATTCCGCGGCGTGTTATTTCGTTCCAGAACGCGAGGTACTGCATAGACGCGCCGAAGGACGGGTAGGACTGCTCGGAATTCCAGCCGCCCTTTATCGTGGAGACCTTGGTTTCGCCGCAGCCGTACGGATAGAAGAAGCGGACGTTGCGGTTCTTGGTGAACCAAAGCGACGGCTGATCGCATTTATATGCCGAAAGCTTTTCGTTGGTATTTATTACTTCGGTGTCGAAGGTGAGGAATTCTTCGGTCTTTGAAATTGAAATTATCACGGAAATTCCGGGGATAGCCGGATTTTCGCCGAATACGACCGCGTTTTCGGAAGCGTTTACCGTCTCCCAGCCTTTTTCGGAATTGACGTTTATTTCTTTTCCCGTTTCAAGCTCACGTACGGTAAGACAGAATATGGGACGTCTTCCCGAAAAAATAATTTTTTCTTCAACGGTATCGCGTATCTGCGACACAGACGCGCCTTTTTTGCCTATTTCGATCCCGTAAGAGATCCCGCCGCCGCGGTAACGTACTGTTTTTACTTCCATAATAATAACCTCCAAAAAAAATTACAAATTGCAAATTACAAATTTCAAATTGAGGTAAGAATTTTTGCGGTCTGCCGATAACTCAG